>JANOKR010000340.1:0-6629 GCA_031419315.1 Betaproteobacteria bacterium | reverse complement strand
GAGATATTGCCGCCGGCAGCGGCCACGGCACGGCGGATGGCGTCAAGCTCGAGTGTGTGCAAAGGCCCCTCGACTTCATTGCCTGCCGGGCTGGCTATGGCCGCCGTCAAGTCAGCAGCGGCTGCGGCGGCGCGCTCCTGGACTTCGTCAATCAGGTCGTCGCTGAGATGGTTGCGGGTGATCGTGCGTTCGCTGCCAGCCATCACACAGGCGGTGCGCAAGACATTGAAGAGTTGGCGCACATTGCCCGGCCAGGCGTAGCCGAGCAGCAGGGCCTCGACGTCGGCGGCGAGCACCCGGCGCACGCCGCCCCCTTCGCGCTCGAGGATCTTGCGCGTCAGGCTGAGCAGGTCGCTGCGCTCGCGCAGCGGCGGCAGCTTCACGGCCAGCCCGTTGAGGCGGTAATACAGGTCTGGTCGAAAGCGGCCCTGGTCGATCGCCTCGCGCAGGTTGCGCTGCGTGCCGCAGATGATGTTGACGTTGACGCCGACCGACTGCGTGCTGCCACCGGGCGTGATCTGGCGCTCGACGAGCACGCGCAGCAGCCGTGCCTGCAAGGCCTCGGGCAGGGCGCCGATTTCATTGAGGAACAGCGTGCCGCCACTGGCCTGCACCAAGCGCCCGACACGGCCCTTGCGGCGCGGCAGGCTCGGCGATTCGTCGTCGTGGCCGAAGAGCTCGACCTGCAGCAGGTCGCCCGCCATTGAGGCGCAGTTGAGCGCCACAAAGGGCCGCTTGGCACGCGCCGAATCGGCATGCAGCGCCCGCGCGACCAGCTCCTTGCCGGTGCCTGATTCACCCAGGATCAGGATCGACACGTCGCTGTTCACGACCCGCTGGAGTTTGTCGAGCACCAGGTTCATCTGCGCGTCGCCGGTGCGCAGGCTGTCCAGCGCGGTGTCGCGTGCTGGCGACGCAACCCGTGGCGCCGGCACCGCAGCCGCCGCCACGGGCGAGGCCGAGGCCGCGGCGGCTTCGGGCGGACTGCCCGGTCGCGCCGCGGCCGCGCCGGCGATCGCCGACCACACCGGCCAATCGAACTGCGCGTGCAGATGGAAGGCCCGGCCGTCGGCCAGGTGTACCGACATCGGCGTGCCCAGCGGCGCCCGGAAGCGGTCGACCAGAGTGCTCACGGAGATGCCAAAAAGGGTTTGCAAGGTGTGTGCGCGCAACGCCACGCCGCTCATGCCGAGTTGTTCGATCGCGCCGCGGTTGGCGCCGACGATGCGGCCATCGACGCTGATCGCCAGGATGCCTTCCATCAGCGTGCCGATGAACTCGCCGCGGCTGTGCAGGTGCAGGCGCAGCACGTTGCGGTGGTCGTCGGTGAGCCAGTGGTTTTCGATCATGCGCGCCGACATCTTGACCAGCGCCATCGTGTGCTGGTGGTAGCCGCGATGGTCGCCGGAGACGTCGAGCACCCCGAGCATGTTGCCGCGTGGGTCGAGAATCGGCACCGCGCTGCAAGTCAAGAACTGGTTGGCGTGCAGGTAGTGTTCGTCGGCATGCACGAGGGTCGGTGTTTCGCGGATCAGCGTCGTGCCGACGGCGTTGGTGCCCTTGGCGACTTCGGACCAGTCGGCACCGGGTTGCAGCGCGACCTTGGACGCGCGGGCGAGAAACTCGTCGTCGCCGACCGAGTGGATGATGATGCCGGCAGCGTCGGTCAGCACGACCATGCTTTCGCTGTCGACGATCTGGTCGTAGAGCATACCCATCACCGGCGCGGCATGGTCGAGCAGGCGCCGGTTGCGGTCGCGTGCGAGGCCCAAGTCGGGCCGGCCGAGCGGTGAAAAGTCGGGCAGCTCGATGCGCGATACACGCAACGCGGCGCAGCGCTCATGGGATTCGTCGATGGCCTCGACATGCGCCGCCGTCAGCTTCAGGCCCGACGCGATCGGGCGTACCGCGGCGCTGCGGCGCGCCGCGGGCTGATCGGTGTTCGTGGCGGGCATGCGGCGCACCGGCGGTCTCCTGTCGTCGGCGCGTCGAACCTGCGCCTGCTGCGGATAATTGTGCGCCATCGAGCCGCGAAGAACGATCTCGGGTTCGACCCTGATGCAGCCCGCCATCCCGGTCAGCGGAGCGCGTTTCCGGACTGTTCAGCTGCCGTGCGGGGGCAGGGTTGTGTCAAAAGAGAACATCGCGGCGGCTAGCTTCGTCGCTTGACGCTGCGCAACAGCAGCAGTGATGCCGCAATGCCCGCCGCCACAAAAAGCGCGGCGCTCCAGAATTCGTATGCCACACCGAGCAGTCTGACCGCCGCATCGGCACACGAAGCACGCGGCGCAAAGATCTCCGGCAACAGCCCGTCCAGGCCGAGGCCGTTGATGATCTTGTCGGCCAGCGTTTGATTGCACGAGGTCGACGACGCGGCAACGAAGTGCTGCCACATCGCGGCCGCGAAACCGGCCGTGGCCAGCAGGTCGACGCCGGCCGCGGCGGCGAGCGTGCCCTTGGGTGTCGACCAGGCCAGGCCGACGAGCGCCACCCCCGCGATGGCGCAAAAGATCAAGCGCTGCAACACACACCAGGGGCAGGGCTGCATGTCGAAAACATGCTGCGAGACCAGGGCCGCGCCGACGGCGGCCAGGCTGAATGCTGCGATGGCCCCGAACGCGACGCGCGTTGAAACGGTCATTCGATTTCGGCGATGAGTTCGATCTCGACGCAGGCGCCGAGTGGAATCTGCGCCACGCCAAAGGCGCTGCGTGCATGGGCGCCGGCCTGCGCGCCGAAGACTTCGCCGAGCAGCTCGGAGCAGCCGTTGGTCACCAGGTGCTGTTCGGTGAAGGTCGGCGTGCTGTTCACCAGGCTCATGACCTTGACGATGCGCCTGACCTTGTCGACGCTGCCCAGCGCTGCGGCCAGGGTGCCCATCAAGTCGATCGCGATCGCGCGGGCGGCAGCTTTGCCTTCTTCGGTGCCCATCGTCAGGCCGAGCTGGCCGACCCAGGGTTTGCCGTCTTTTTTGGCGATATGGCCAGAGACAAAAACCAGTTTGCCGGTTTGCACAAAAGGCACATAGGCCGCGGCCGGCGTGGCCACTGGCGGCAGCGTGATGCCGAGGGCGGCGAGGCGGTTCGAAGCGGTCATCGGGAGTCCTTGCGAAGCGGTCTTGCGAAGCTGTTTTGCGCACAGCCGGAATGCCGTGCGCGGCGCAGCGATTTTGTGGCGCGGGGCATCCTACACTGCGTCGATGGCAGGCCGCATCGATGCGAGTGCGCGGATCACGCTGGCGGCGCTGGCCTGGCTTGCCGGCATCGTGTGGCAGTTGCAGCAGGCGGCCACACTGCCCGCGGCCGCTGCCGCAGCGCTCGCAGTCGCCGCTGTTGTCGCATTGCTGCCGGCCCTGATGGTGGCGTGGCGCTGGCCGCGGGCAGGCGCCTTCACCTTGACGTGGTTGCTGCTGGCGCTGGCCCTGGCGGGATTTGCAGTCACCGACTGGCGGGCCAGCCAGCGCCTGGCCGAGCGGCTGAATCCGGCGCTCGAAGGTGAAGACCTCGTGGTCACCGGCGTGATCGCCGCGTTGCCACGCCTGTCGCCGATCGGCACGCGGTTTGTCTTCGAGGTCGAAGCGGCGACGCGCCAGGGTCGAGCAGTTCAGGTACCGCCGCGCGTGATGCTCGGCTGGTACCAGGGTTACGACGGCGAACAGTTGCTCGCCGCGCCGCCGCAGCCCTTGAGCGCCGGAGACCGTTGGCGTCTGCCAGTGCGCCTGAAACAGCCGCATGGTGCGATGAACCCCCATGGCTTTGATGTCGAGCTGTGGCTGTTCGAACAAGGCATCGGCGCCAACGGTTATGTGCGCCCCGGCGCGCAGCAGCTCGGCACTGCTGTGGCGCATCCCGTCGAGCGTTTGCGGCAATCGATCCGCGACCGCATCCTGGTGCGTCTCAACGACCCTGCTGCGGCGGGTGTGCTGGCGGCATTGGCGGTCGGCGACCAGGCGGCCATCGATCGTGACGACTGGGAGGTCTTTCGCCAAACAGGTGTCGCCCATTTGATGAGCATCAGCGGCCTGCATGTGACGATGTTTGCGTGGGCCGCCGGGCTGATCACGGCCGCGCTGTGGCGACGCAGCAGTCGCTTGATGCTCGTGGTGCCGGCGCCCACCGCTGCACGCTGGGGCGGTCTGGCCTGCGCCGCGGCCTACGCGCTGCTCGCTGGCTGGGGCGTGCCGGCGCAGCGCACGGTGTGCATGATCGCGGTGGTGGTGCTGCTGCGCGCGTCGGGCTCGCGCTGGCCGGCGCCGCTGATGCTGCTCGCCGCGGCCGCGTTCGTCACTGCGGTCGACCCCTGGGCGCTGATGCAGCCCGGGTTCTGGCTTTCGTTTGTCGCGGTCGGTTTGTTGATGGTCGCGGCCGACGACGGTCAGGTCGCGGCTGCACCCGCAATCGCAAACGCGACCGGCTGGCGTGCGCTGATGCAAGGCGCACTGCGTACGCAACTGATCGCCACGATCGGCCTCGCGCCGCTGTCGATGGTCTTTTTCCAGCAGGTCTCGCTGGTCGGTTTTGTGGCCAATCTGTTCGCCATCCCGGTGGTCACTTTTTTGATCACGCCGCTGGCGTTGTTGGGGGTGTTGCTGCCACCGCTGTGGCTGGTCGGTGCATGGGCGGTGCAAGGCCTGCAAGCGGCGCTGTCGCTGCTGGCGCAAACCCCCGCCGCGGTATGGACGGCAGCCGCCGCGCCGGTGTGGGCGATGGCCGCCGGCCTCTGCGGCGGCGCCTTGCTGGTGTTGCCGCTACCGTGGCGGCTGCGCCTGCTCGGCCTGCCGCTGTTGTTGCCGTTGTTGCTGCCGCCGGTCCCGCGGCCGGCACTCGGCGAAGCCGAAGCGGTCGTCGTCGATATCGGGCAGGGCACCGCGGTGCTGGTGCGCACCCGGCACCACCTGCTGGTCTACGACACCGGCCCGCAGTACAGCGCTGACGCCGATGCCGGCCAGCGTGTGTTGCTGCCGCTGCTGCGCGCCCGTGGTGAGCGGCGCATCGACCTGCTTTTGCTCAGCCACCGCGATGCCGACCATGTCGGCGGCGCGGCGTCGCTGCTCGCTGGCATCGAGGTGCTGGCCAGCAGCAGCTCGCTCGCTGACAGCCACCCGCTGCGCGCCAGGCTGCCGGCGCACAGCCGCTGCGACGCCGGCCAGCGCTGGTTGTGGGACGGCGTGGTTTTCGAGGTGCTCCATCCGCCCGCTGCTGACCATGCGCTGGCGCTCAAACCGAATGCGATGAGCTGCGTGTTGAAGCTCACCACCGCGGCGGGCCGCAGCCTGCTGCTCACCGGCGATATCGAAGCCGCACAAGAAGCGGCGTTGGTCGAGCGCGCCGGCCCCGCGCTGCGCAGCAGCGTGATGCTGGTGCCGCATCACGGCAGCCGGACGTCATCGACGGCGGTCTTCATCAACGCCGTCGCGCCCGAGGTCGCCTTGGTGCAGGCGGGTTACCGCAGCCGCTTCGGCCACCCGGCGCCCGATGTGATCGGGCGTTATGCCGATCGCGGCGTGCAGGTCGTGCGCAGCGACCGCTGCGGCGCTTACCACTGGCCGGCAGGCGTGTGCGAGCGAAAAAGGGCGCTTCGATACTGGCATCATCCCGCTGGTGCGGCGAGCGCGGCCGCACGATGATGGCCCGGAGCGTTGCTCCGCGCGCCAAACACCCCGGGAGCCTGCCTTGTCGATCCATGTCGCGCTGAAACATGTCACGCACTACCACTACGACCGGCTTGTCAGCCTGTCGCCGCAGATCGTGCGCCTGCGCCCGGCGCCCCATTGCCGCACGCCGATCCTGAGTTATTCGCTGCGGGTCGAGCCGGCGGACCATTTTGTCAACTGGCAGCAAGACCCTTTTGCCAACCATCTGGCGCGTCTGGTCTTCACCGTGTAGTCGGCCGAGTTCAAGGTCACCGTCGACCTCGTCGCCGAGATGTCGGTTTACAACCCGTTCGACTTCTTTCTCGAGCCGGAGGCTGAAAACTATCCCTTCAGCTACAGCGCCGAAGTCGAGCAGGAACTGCGCCCCTATCTCGCGCTGGGTGAGCTGACGCCGCGGCTGAAAGAATTTGTCGCCAGCGTGTCGCTGCAGGAACAGCGCACGATCGATTTCCTGGTCGGCCTGAACCAGCGCCTGCAAAAAGAGATCGGCTACGTGATCCGCATGGAGCCCGGCGTGCAAACACCCGAGGTGACGCTTGAAAAGGCGCTCGGCTCGTGTCGCGATACCGGTTGGCTGATGGTCCAGGTGATGCGCCACCTCGGGTTGGCGGCGCGCTTTGTCTCGGGCTACCTGATCCAGCTCAAACCCGATGTGAAATCGCTCGACGGCCCCTCGGGCGCCGAGAGCGATTTCACCGACCTGCACGCCTGGTGCGAGGTCTACCTGCCCGGTGCCGGCTGGGTCGGCCTCGATCCGACTTCGGGTCTGTGGGCCGGTGAAGGGCATATCCCGGTGGCGTGTACGCCGGCACCGTCGAGCGCGGCGCCGGTGAGCGGCGCGGTCGACGAAAGCGAGGTCACGTTTTCGCATGAGATGAAGGTCACGCGGGTGCTCGAATCGCCACGCGTGACCAAGCCCTATGAAGAAGACCAGTGGCGCGCGATCGTCGGCCTCGGCCTCGAGGTCGACCGCCAT
>JANOKR010000339.1:0-2052 GCA_031419315.1 Betaproteobacteria bacterium | reverse complement strand
GCGCGCGCGACCGTCGCCGAGCAGTTCACCGAGGTCAGCACGCCGATGTAGTTGCGCGTCGCAACCCGCCCGTCGGCACGCACGATGCCGTCGAAGGTGGCCGGTGCGTCGACAAACGCGGTCGGCTGCGCGCCAGCGCCGGGGTCATGCTGGCGTTTGAAGTCGCTGTAGGCCAGGTTGTGCGTGTGCACATGCTGGCCGGGTTGGATGGCCTGCGTGGCGGTGCCGATGATCTGGTCGTAGCGGCGCACCGCTTCACCAGCCGCGATCGGCCGCGTGGCAACCTTGTGCCCCGGTGGCACGAGGCCGGCGATGGTGATGCCTTCGTCTTCGAGCACCAGGCCACCGAGCAGCTGGCGGCGCGCGATGATGACGTTGTCAGCCGGGTGGATGCGGATTGCGGGGTTCATTCTCTGCGCCTCTGAGGTCAATGGTTAGCCATCGTTGGTGTTTGGATCGCGGGCCCATTGGCCCATCGGTCCGCGGGCCCGTCGGGTCGTGGGCCCGAGGCCCGTCGGGGCGACAGGTCGGCGGCGGCGCCAGCGTTCTCCGGCCCACGCTCGCGGGGGAGCGTCTTTGGTGACCCGACGCCGTGCCATCGACACCGGCGGTGGTGACCCGGCAGCGTGGCGACCGCGAATGGGGCCTGCGCCCGCTGACACCACCACCGCCCTGCATCGGCGCTTGAGGTTTTGGGCCCTGAACACCGCGCGGTGGGCGCGGTTCGCCGGCAGGACCACCACCGTCGATCCGGGCAGGCGGTTCGGGTGTGCGAGCGCAGGCCCCATTCGCGGTCGCCACACTGTGTGGATGCCAAGGCGGTGTTGATGCGGTGATCGTCCGACCCAGCGGGCAGTGCCCCGCGAGCGTGGGCCGGAGAGCGCGCGCCCGGGCCGCGTGCCTCGCGCTGTCATTGACTTGAACAACCGCACAACACGCCCCGAAACGGCACCGTCAGCCGATACCGCGTTGAGCGTCGACGAAGCACCAAGCCACCATCACCCGTCGATCAAATCCGGGTCCCAGGCAAACACCGTCTGCTGCTGCTCGCCGAGTTTGTCGATGCCCAGGCGCATCACGTCGCCGGGTTTCAGGTAGACCGGGTTCGGCTTCACGCCCATGCCGACGCCGGGCGGCGTGCCGGTGATGATCAGGTCGCCGGGGTAGAGCGTCATGATCCGGCTCAGGTAGGCCACGATCTGCGCGACGCTGAAGATCATGGTCCTGGTGTTGCCGGTCTGGAAGCGTTTGCCGTTGACGTCGAGCCACATGCCCAGTGCTTGTGGGTCACCAACTTCGTCAGCGGTCACCAGCCAGGGGCCGACCGGGCCGAAGGTGTCGCAGCCCTTGCCCTTGTCCCAGGTGCCGCCGCGCTCGATCTGCAACTCGCGCTCCGAGACATCGTTGGCCAGGCAATAACCGGCGACATGTTTGAGCGCATCGGCCTCCGAGACCTGGCGCGCGATGCTGCCGATGATCACGCCAAGTTCGACTTCCCAGTCGCCCTTGACCGAGCCGGTGGGCAGCACCACCGGGTGATGGGCGCCGACCGCGGCCGCGGTCGGCTTCATGAACAGGATTGGCTCCTTGGGCAGCGGCAGATTCGATTCCGCGGCATGGTCGGCGTAGTTCAGGCCGATGCACAAAAACTTGCCCATGCCCGACCACGGCACACCGAGCCGGCCCTGCGCGACGATCGGCAGCGTGCTGGCATCGACGCTGCGCAGCGCGGCCAGCCCGGCGGGTGACAGCGTGACCGGCGTGATGTCGGGCAGCAGTGCCGACAGGTCGCGCACCTGGCCTTGGGCATCGAGCAACGCGGGTTTTTCATGGCCCTTGGGGCCGTGGCGGAGGAGTTTCATGGCGCAGGTTCTTTCGGTGTTTTCGGGAGCGTTTTCGGGAGCGTTTTCGGGAGCGTTTTCGGCACACTAAATTCAGTTCGACCAGCCGCCGTCGATGACTTGCGCGGTGCCGGTGGTGAAGCTCGATTCGTCGCTGGCCAGATAGACCGCGAGCGCGGCGACCTCGTCGACGCGGCCCAGCCGCCCCATC
>JANOKR010000338.1:0-8265 GCA_031419315.1 Betaproteobacteria bacterium | reverse complement strand
GGCCAAGCTGCGCAAGTGACGTTGCAAGAGATGTCGCAGGGCAGGGCGGCGCGGTGAGCAGCCGGCGCAAATTGCTGGTCGGCCTGATCGGCGCCGGAATCCAGCGCTCGCTGACCCCGGCGATGCAGGAAGAAGAGGCGTGTCATCACGGCCTGCGCCTGCACTACCAGTTGATCGACCTCGACCCCGCCGGGGCCGACGTGACCGCGCTGCCGACGCTGATCAGCGCGGCGCGCCTGATGGGTTTTGCCGGGCTGAATATCACCTACCCGTGCAAGCAGGCGGTGATCCCGCTGCTCGATGGCTTGTCTGATGAAGCGCAGGCGATGGGCGCGGTGAATACGGTGGTGCGCAGCGGCAACCGGCTGATCGGCCACAACACCGACGGCTCCGGCTGGGCCTGGGGGTTTTGCCGCGCCTTGCCCGCTGCCGACCTGTCGTATGTGGTGCTGCTCGGTGCCGGTGGCGCCGGTGCGGCGATCGCCCACGCGGTGCTCGGCCTGGGTGCCAAAGCGCTGTGCATCGTCGACCGCGAGCCAGCACGCGCGCAGCAAATGGCGGCTGACTTGAACATTCGTTTTGGCGCCGGCCGCGTCAGCGCGCAGGCCGAGATCGCGGTCGCGATCAATGGCGCCGAACCGGCCACGGGCCTGATCCACGCCACCCCGACTGGCATGGACAAGATGCCGGGCCTGCCCTTGCCGGCCGCGCTGTTGAGGCCGTCGATGTGGGTCTCCGAAATCGTCTACTCGCCCGCCGACACCGCCTTGCTCCGCGCTGCACGTGCGGCCGGCTGTGCGGTCAGCGACGGTGGTGGCATGGCGGTCGGCCAGGCGGTCGGCGCGTTCAGGCTCTTCACCGGGCTGGAGCCCGACCCACAGCGCATCGACCAGAGTTTTCGCCGCTTGCTCGCTGCGCGCGGCAGCTGACAATGAATGTGGCGGGATTTCCGGAGCGACCATCGATGCAAATCACCTATGCAGTACCCACCCTGATCGACCGCGAAGCCCTCAACGACGCGGCCAACCCGCTCGGCATCGAAGGCATCGAGTACATCGAATACCGCACCACGCGGGCGCAGGCGCTTGGCCATGTGCTCGAGCTGCTCGGCTTCCGGCCGGTGGCGCGGCACCGCTCGCGCGAGATCCTGCTCTACCGCCAGGGCGCGATGAATGTCATCGTCAACGCCCACCGTGCGGCCCATGCCGCAGCCCATGCCACAGCCCGTGCCACAGCCCATACGGCAGCACTTGCGGCCGAGCCCGAGGCGACGACGCTGGCCGCGATCGCGCTGCGGGTGCGTGACGCTGGCGAGGCGCACGGCCGAGCGTTGGCGCTGGGCGCCTGGGACGTGCCGGTGCAGGTCGAGCCGATGGAGCTGCACATCCCGGCGATCCACGGCGTCGGCTCGAGCCGGATCTATTTTGTCGACCGCTGGCGCGACTTCTCGATCTACGACGTCGACTTCGTGCCGATGCCCGGTGTCGACATGCAGCCGCCGGCGATGGCCGGGCTGCACTGGTTCGGCGTTGTGCAGTACATCGGCATCGGCCGTACCGCCGACTGGATCGAGTTCTACGGCGCCGTCTTCGGCTTCACGCTGCTCGGCGAAGAGCGCGAAACCGGCGTGCTGCCCAACGGCGTCGTGCTCAAGAGCCCCGACGGCAGCCTGCAGTTGCAACTCATCGAGCCCGACCCCGACGCGGGTGACGGCGACGAGCTGCTGCAACGGGTGGCCTTCGCCGCGCCCGATGTGCCCGCCGCCGCTGCCGCGCTGCGCGCGCGGGGTGTGACCTTCGTCGAAACCGCGAAGCTGCATGTCGAGCCGCGCGGTGCGCTGACCCAAACCTGGCTCGGCAGCGTGATGTTCGAGCTGGTCCACAGCGAGCGCCAGGAGTCTGATTGACCGCCCGCAACGCACCCGGAGCCGCCATGTTCATCCGCGACTTTGGCATGGACACGATCACGCTGGCCGGGCCGCTGCAGGCCAAGCTGCGCGCCATCCGCGAAGCCGGTTTCTCGCAGGTCATGCTCGCTGCGCGCGACCTCGTCGGCCACCCCGACGGCTGGCAGGCGGCGGTCGCAGAAGTCCATGCCAGCGGCCTGCGCGTGACGGGTTTCCAGGTGCTGCGCGACTTCGAAGGGCTAACCGGGCACCTGCACGGCTACAAACTCGATATCGCCAAAAGCATGATCGAGATGTGCGCCGCACTCGGCTGCCGCTTGCTGCTGGCCTGCTCGTCGACATCCCAACATGCCAGCGCCGACCTCGATGTCATTGCCCGCGACCTGCGCAAGCTGGCAATGCTGGCGCTGCCACAGCGCATCCGCGTCGCCTACGAAGGCCTGTCCTGGGGCCGCACGATCAACGAGTACACGACCTCGTGGGATGTGGTGCAGCGTGCCGACTGCCCGAACCTGGGGCTCGGCATCGACTCGTACCATATCTTTGCGACGAAGACTGAGCTGGACGCGCTGGAGCTGATTGACGCGCAAAAGGTCTTTCTCGTGCAGCTCTCCGATTTCATGTGGAACGAAGTCCGCACGCCAGAAGAGCGCATGGCCACCGCGCGCACTTTCCGCGTCTTCCCCGGCGAAGGGGTGCACAGCGCGCAGCTTGCCGACCTGGTACGCCGGCTCGACCGCATGGGCTATGCCGGCGACTACAGCTTCGAAGTCTTCAACGACGACTACCAGCAGTTGCCCCTGCCCACCGTCGCTGCGCGAGCACGCGCCGCGGCGGTGTGGCTGGCCGAAGAAGTCTTGCAGCGCGCGGTGCCGCTGCCGCATGAGGCGAGGCTGCGGCCGGAGGCGGTGGGGTGAGCGCGATGGCGGCGCGGGCGAGCTTGCCCACGCCAACGCCAACGCCCAGCCAGGCCATGCCGATCGGCCATAGCTGCTAGCCGGTCTGGTCGGCAAGAGCAGGGCTGCGGCCGGCTCACAATGTCTCACCTGTGATCCCCGCCGAGCCCGCTGCCATGCAAACCGCCATCCCCTGCCTGTTCATGCGCGGTGGCACCTCGCGCGGCCCGTTTTTCAACGCGGCTGATCTGCCCGCCGATACAGGCACACGCGACAAGGTGCTGCTCGCCGTGATGGGCTCGCCCGACCCGCGCCAGATCGACGGCCTGGGCGGCGCGCATCCACTGACCAGCAAGATCGGCATCGTCTCGATGAGCAGCCGGCCGGGGGTCGACCTGGAATTTCTTTTTGCGCAACTGCAGCCGGCCAAGGATACCGTCGACACCACGCCCAACTGCGGCAACATGCTCGCCGCGGTGGTGCCGTTTGCACTCGAGACCGGCATCGTTCTGGCGCAGGGCGACACCACCACGCTGCGGGTATTGACGTTGAATACCGACATGCAATGCGACATCACGGTCTGCACGCCCGGCAGCCGGGTCGCCTATGAAGGTGAAGCGCGCATCGATGGTGCCCCAGGCACCAGCGCGCCAATCAAGATCAGTTTTCTCGATACCGCCGGCTCGGTCTGCGCCGGGCTGCTGCCCACCGGCCGGGTGCTGGATGTCATCGACGGCTTGGATGTCACTTGCATCGACAACGGCATGCCGCTGGTGCTGCTGCGTGCCACCGATGTCGGCCGCAGCGGCTACGAAACGGTGGCTGCGCTGAACGCAGATGCGGAACTGAAAGCGCGTCTCGAATCGCTGCGCATCGCCTGCGGCCACGCGATGGGCCTGGGCGACGTGACGGGCAAAAACTATCCGAAGATGACGCTCATCGCCGCGCCACGCGAAGGCGGCTCGATCTGCACCCGAAGCTTCATCCCGCATGTCTGCCACGACGCCATCGGCGTGCTGGCGGCGGTGACGGTCGGCACCGCCTGCGTGCTGCAAGGTTCGGTTTGCGAAGGGGTGGCGGTGATGCCCGAAGGCACGGTCAAGCGGGTGGCGGTCGAACACCCGACCGGCGAATTCAGCGTCGAACTGGAGATCGATCCGGCCGATGCGCAGCGGGTCATCAAAGCAGCACTGTTGCGCACGGCCAGGTTGTTGATGCGCGGCGAGGTCATGATCCCGTCGTCGGTCTGGACAGGGCCTCAGAGAAGGTAAACAAGCAATGATCATCGACTGCCACGGCCATTACACGACGGCACCCAAAGCGCTGGAAAACTGGCGCAACCAGCAGATCGCCGGCATCAAGGATCCCAGCCTGAAGCCGCGCGTGGCGGACCTGAAGATCAGCGATGACGAACTGCGAGAGACGATCGAGAGCAACCAGCTCAAGCTGATGAAACAACGCGGCAGCGACCTCACGGTGTTCAGCCCGCGCGCGAGTTTCATGGCCCACCACATCGGCGACTTCGAGGTCTCCAGTACCTGGGCCGCGATCTGCAATGAACTCTGCTATCGGGTCAGCCAGCTGTTCCCGGATCACTTCATCCCGGCCGCGATGCTGCCGCAAAGCCCGGGCGTGGACCCCGCGACCTGCATCCCCGAGCTGGTGAAATGTGTCGAGCAATATGGCAACGTCGGCATCAACCTGAACCCTGATCCTTCGGGGGGGCATTGGACTTCACCGCCGCTGACCGACCGCGCCTGGTACCCCATCTACGAAAAGATGGTCGAGTACGGCATCCCGGCAATGATCCATGTCAGCACCAGTTGCAACGCCTGTTTCCACACCACCGGCGCGCATTACATCAACGCCGATACAACCGCCTTCATGCAATGCCTGGCGGGGGACCTGTTCAAGGATTTCCCGGCGCTGAAATTCGTCATCCCGCATGGCGGCGGTGCTGCGCCGTACCACTGGGGGCGCTACCGCGGCCTGGCGCAGGAGCTGAAAAAGCCGCTGCTGCAAGAGCATCTGCTGAACAACATCTACTTCGACACCTGCGTGTACCACCAGCCCGGCATCGACCTGCTGACCAAGGTCATCCCGGTTGACAACATCCTCTTCGCCAGCGAGATGATCGGCGCGGTGCGTGGCATCGACCCCGAGACCGGCCACAATTTCGACGACACCAAACGGTACATCGAAGCGGCGGCGATCAACCCCGAGCAGCGCCACAAGATTTACGAAGGCAACGCGCGCCGGGTCTTCCCGCGGCTGGATGCGGCGCTTAAAGCTAAAGGACTTTGAACATGTTCGAACTCGGCATCGTGAAGAGAAATATCCAGCGTGCCGACCGCGCCGCGGTCGATCAACTCGCCAAGTTCGGTGTCGCCACCGTGCACGAGGCGATGGGCCGCGTCGGCCTGATGAAACCGTTCATGCGGCCGATCTACACCGGCGCACATATCGCCGGGACGGCGGTCACGGTGCTGCTGCAGCCGGGCGACAACTGGATGATGCATGTCGCCGCCGAGCAGTTGCAAGAAGGTGATGTCGTCGTCGCGGCGGTCACCGCCGACTGCAGCGACGGTTATTTTGGCGATCTGCTGGCGACAAGTTTCCGCGCCCGCGGCGCGTGCGGCCTGATCATCGACGCCGGGGTGCGTGATGTGCGCGACCTCACCGCGATGGGCTTCCCGGTCTGGAGCCGCGCGATCAGCGCCAAAGGCACGATCAAGGCCACGCTCGGTTCGGTGAATGTGCCGCTGGTCTGTGCCGGGGCGCTGGTGCAGCCGGGCGACGTCATCGTCGCCGACGACGACGGCGTGGTCGTCGTGCCGGCGGCGCTGGCGCAAAAGACCGCCGACGCAGCCGCAGCGCGCGAAGCCAATGAAGCCGAAAAACGCGCCAAGCTGGCGGCGGGTGTGCTCGGGCTGGATATGTACAAGATGCGCGAGCCGCTGGCCAAGGCCGGGCTGCGTTATATCGACTGATGACGATCACTGTCTCGCCCACCGTCTCGACCACCGTCGCGATCATCGGCTACGGTGAGGTCGGCCGCATCCTCGCCGAAGACCTGCGCGCTAGCGGCGTTGCGGTCAATGCTTTTGATGTCAAACTTTTGACTCAAGCCGGCACGCCGATGCGGGGGCATGCGGCTGAGTTTGGCGTGAGACTTGGCGACAGCGCCGTGCAGGCGGCGCAGGGCGCGGCGCTGGTGATCAGCGCAGTCACCGCCAGCCAGGCGGTGGCGGTGGCCCAGGCCTGCGCGCCGGGCCTGGCTGCGCAGGCGTTTTTCCTCGACCTGAATTCGGCATCACCCGGCGCCAAGATCGCCGCGGCGCAAATCGTCAATGCCACCGGCGCGCGTTATGTCGAAGCTGCGGTGATGACTTCGCTGCCGCCTTACCGCATCAAGGTGCCGCTGCTGCTCGGCGGGCCGGATGCGGCCGCACTGCTGCCGCTGCTTCAGCGCCTGGGTTTTGCGCCCAAGATCGCCAGCGACCAGCTCGGCGTCGCCTCGGCCACCAAGATGTGCCGCAGCGTGATGATCAAGGGCCTGGAGGCGATGGTCATCGAGAGTTTTACGGCGGCACGCGCCTACGGCGTCGAAGACCAGGTCGTGGCGTCGTTGCAAGAAACCTTCCCCGGCATCGACTGGGAAAAGCAGGCCGCCTACTTCTTCCAGCGGGTCATCGAACATGGCCGGCGGCGCGCCGAAGAAGTCCAGGAAGTTGCCAAGACGGTGGCCGAAGCCGGCCTCACGCCCTGGTCGGCGAGCGGCACCGCACAGCGCCAGGCCTGGGTCGCCGACCTTGCTGACGATGGCCTGTTTGGCATCAAGGGCACGGCGGCATTTGCGCACAGCGCCGATTGGCGCATCGAGGCCGACCGCATACTCCAACGTTTGAAACGAGCCGCTGCATGAATTTCGAGAAGACACCGGGCTGGCTCGATTGGTTCGCCGACCCGAGCCAGCCGCAGTTCAAGTTGCCGGCCGGGGCTGTCGATGCCCACTGCCATGTCTTCGGCCCGGGGGCGAAGTTCCCATTTGCCGCTGAGCGCAAATACACACCTTGTGATGCCTCGCGCGAGCAGCTGTTTGCGCTGCGCGACCATCTGGGTTTTGCGCGCAACGTTGTCGTACAGGCGACCTGCCATGGCACCGACAACCGCGCGATGGTCGACGCCTGCCGGCAATCGGGCGGCCGCGCGCGTGGGGTTGCCACCGTCAAGCGCACGGTCACCGAGCACGAACTGCACGGCATGCACGTCGCCGGTGTGCGCGGCGTGCGCTTCAACTTCGTCAAGCGCCTGGTCGACTTCACGCCGAAGGAAGAACTGCTCGAGATCGCGACCCGCATCGCCCCGCTGGGCTGGCATGTCGTGATCTATTTCGAGGCTGTTGACCTGCCCGAGCTGTGGGACTTCTTTACCGCGCTGCCGACGACGGTGGTCGTCGACCATATGGGCCGGCCCGATGTCACCAAGACGGTGGATGGCCCCGAGTTCGCGCTCTTCATCAGGCTGATGACCGAGCACACCAACATCTGGTCGAAGGTGAGTTGCCCCGAGCGCCTGTCGGTGGCCGGCCCGCCAGCGCTGGACGGCGAGCGCGCGGCCTACCGCGACGTGGTGCCTTTTGCGCGCCGCATCGTCGAGACCTTCCCCGACCGTGTGTTGTGGGGCACCGACTGGCCGCACCCGAACCTGAAAGACCATATGCCCGACGACGGCCTGCTGGTCGACTTCATCCCGCATATTGCAGTCACGCCCGAACTGCAGCACAAGCTGCTGGTGGCCAACCCGATGCGCTTGTATTGGCCCGAGGAGACTTGAACGATGGCGCTGCACAAACCCTATCTCGACGTGCCCGGCACGACGATCTTCGACGCCGAACAATCGCGCAAGGGCTACTGGCTGAACCAGTTTGCGATGTCGCTGATGAAAGCCGACAACCGCCTGCGCTTCAAGGCCAACGAGCGTGTTTACCTCGACGACTGGTTGATGAGCGAAGACCAGAAAGCCGCGGTGCTGTCGCGTGACATGAACCGCATGATTTCGCTCGGCGGCAATATCTATTTCCTGGCCAAGATCGGTGCCACCGATGGCAAGAGTTTCCAGCAGATGGCAGGCAGCATGACCGGCATGACCGAAGACGAATACCGCAACATGATGGTCGCCGGCGGGCGCTCGGTCGAGGGCAATCGCCGCATCGGCGAAGACGGCGATGCGCAGGCGCAGCACCAGCCGCAGGGTGCTGCCGGGCGCATCGTCGAACGCGAGGCGGGGGCTTGAAATGACACCCCCACGCTCACTTCGTTCGCTGCCCCCCGAGGGGGCGCTCAGTACCTTCGGACCGGCCGGGCGGTACTGAAATGACACCCCCACGCTCACTTCGTTCGCTGCCCCCCGAGGGGGCGCTCAGTACCGTCGGACCGGCCGGGCGGTACTGAAAAGACACCC
>JANOKR010000337.1:0-4327 GCA_031419315.1 Betaproteobacteria bacterium | reverse complement strand
GGCCTGTTTGTGGCGATCCACGCCGCGCTGCTCAATGGCAGCCGGATGATCTGGTTTTCGAAATTTGACGCCCGCGCCACGATCCACCGGCTGCCTGATGCGACGGTCTTCATGGGCGTGCCGACACTCTATGTACGCATGCTGGCCGAGCCCTCGTTGACCCCGGCCGCCTGCGCCCATATGCGCCTCTTCATCGCAGGGTCGGCACCGCTGTTGCAAGAGACCTTCGACGCCTGGGTCGCGCGCACCGGACACACCATCCTCGAGCGCTACGGCATGAGCGAAACAGTGATGCTGACGTCCAATCCGTATCACGCCAAGGACGGCCAGCGCATCGGCGGCACGGTTGGTTTTGCGCTGCCGGGGGTGGGCCTGCGCGTGCACAGCGACAAGGGCCTGCCGCTGCGCCATGGCGACGTCGGCCAGATCGAAGTCAAGGGTCCGAATGTCTTCAAGGGCTACTGGCGGATGCCAGAAAAAACCGCCGAAGAGTTCACCTCCGACCTCTGGTTTCGCACCGGCGATGTCGGCCGCGTCGACGCCGACGGGCGGGTCACGATCGTCGGCCGCAGCAAGGACCTGGTCATCAGCGGTGGCTACAACGTCTACCCGGCGGAGATCGAAGAAGTCATCAATGCGTTGCCGGGTGTTGCCGAGAGTGCGGTCATCGGCGTGCCGCATCCTGACTTCGGCGAGGCGGTTGTGGCAGTCATCGTCGCACAGCCTGGCGCAATGCTCGATGGGGCCGGCATCATCAGCGCGCTGAAATCCGGCATCGCCAATTTCAAGGTGCCGAAGTTTGTCTTCGTCGTCGCCGAACTGCCGCGCAACACGATGGGCAAGGTGCAGAAAAACCTGCTGCGCGACCAGCATCGGGCGTTGTTCGAGCGCTGACTCTGGTGCGCTTCGGACCGATCTGCGCTCGGGGCATACGGCACCGCGAGCGCTGCTAGCGCTGCGAGCGGTGGCGCCTGAACGCCAGCAGCAGCGCCAGGTCGTAGCCGATCTTGAGCACACCGCAGGCCACCAGCGGCGCAGCGAGCCAGCCTGAGGCCAACATCGCGGCGCCGATCGACGGACCCGCAGCCGCGGCCAGGCTGCGTGGCACCGCCGTGAAGCTCGCCGCCGCGGCCCGCTCCGGCGGGGTCACGACGGCCATCACGAAGGCCGAGCGGGTGGGTACGTCCATCTGCGACAACGCGGCGCGCACGAGCAGCAGCGCGAGCGCCACAACCGCGCTCGGCGCCAGTGCCGCGGCGATCAGGCAAAGGCTGGCGGGGATGTGGGTGAAGACCATCGTATTGAGCAACCCGAAGCGGGCGGCCACGCGCGGGGCGGCGAGTTGCGACGCGGCGCTCAACAAACCCGACCAGAAAAAGAAAACCGCTGCAGCGGTCAGCGACAGGCCGAAGCGCTCAAACAACCACAGCGACAGCAAGGAGTTGACGACGAGGCCGCCGGCAAACGAATCGACCGAAAACAGCGCCGCCAGACGCAGCACAATGGGGCGCGATGGGCCGAGCGGCATGGGCATCGTCTGTACCACGCTGCTTACCCGCGGCAACCGCCGGTACAAACCAAAGATGAGCAGCCCGATCAGCGCATAGCCGATAAAAACGGCGCGCATCGTGGCCAGCGGATCCACGCCCGAGGTCGAGCGCAACAGGTCGGGCAGGGCCGCCGCGAGCGCGCCAAACGCGCCGCTCAAAGCGCCGACGACGCTGTAGCGTGCAAAGAGGGTCGTGCGGGCATTGCCCTGCGCAGCGTCGGCCAGGCGGGCATGTTCGAGCGGCAGAAAAACACTCACGTCGCCACCGCTGGGGTTGAGCGTGCCGACAAATGCGACCAGCAGCAGCGGCCAGAAAACACCCAGGCCCGGCATGCCGGCAAAGGCCAGGCCGGTGGTGGCCATCAGCAGCGCTGCGGCCAGCAACAAGCGGCGGGCATCCACCAGGTGGCCCCAGCGGCCGACAGCCATCGTGGCCAGCGCCGAACCGAGCAGGGTCGTGGTGCTGAGGACACCGACATCCCAGGGGCCAAAACCCAAGCCCAGCAGGTAGGCCGGCAGCAACACTGCCACGCAGCCGTCGACAAAAGCACGCAGGCCGCGGCCAAGCAACAGCAGCCGCACCGGGTTGTTGGCGGCGGTCATGCAATCACCGCGTCAGGCAGGGGGCTGGCCGCCACCGATGGCGCCGCTGTCTGTGCTCAGGCCGAGCGGCTGCACCGGCCGCCCCTGCTCGAGCCAGTCCTGCATGCCGCCGACGAGGTAGCGGGCGTCAACGCCCAAGGCGCGCAGCGTGGCCGTCAGGCCCTGGCCGATCTCGTGGCCCTTGGCGCAATACAGCACCACCGGGCGCTCAGGCCCGATGCTGTCCTTCCAATCCAGCCAGGCGGCGGGGTCGTGCCAGCGCGCGCCTTCGATCTGCGCGCCGTGAACGTCGCGCACACCCGCGCGGCGCACGTCGAGCAGTTGGAAGTCAAAACCCTGCGCGCGCCAAAGCGCCAGTTCTTCGGGGGTGATGTGGCTCATGTCAGGGCTCCTCTGGTGCAGTGTTTCCGCATAGCCTGAAACACCGGACCAGCTAACGAATGAACTGGACAAACAGGCCGCCTGCTGCGCAGGCCGCAAGCAGCGGGATCACCCCGACCTTGAAGCGGAACAGCGCGATTGCCGCGGCCAGCGCGATCAGCGCCGAGGGCCATTCGAAGGGCCCGTTGAAGCCCTGCGGCCAGAGCACGTGGTACGCAAAAAACAGCGCCAGGTTGACGATCACTCCGACCACGGCGGCGGTGATTGCCAACAGCGGCGCGGTGAAGCCGAGCTTGCCGTGGGTGGCCTCGACCAGCGGCCCGCCGGCAAGGATGAAAACGAAGGACGGCAAGAAGGTCACCAGCGTCACGACCAGCGCCGCCAGTGCGCCGGCCGCGAACAGCGCGTCGGGGCCAAACAGCGCCTGCTGCCAGCCGCCGAAAAAGCCGACAAATGAGACGACCATGATCAGCGGGCCGGGGGTCGTCTCACCCAGCGCCAGGCCGTCGATCATCTGCGCCGCGCTCAGCCATTGATGCTGCTCGACCGCACCCTGGAAGACATAAGGCAGCACCGCATACGCGCCGCCAAAGGTCAGCAGCGCGGCCTTGGTAAAAAACCAGCCCATCTGCGTCAAGGTGCCCTGCACGCCGTGGGTTGCCAGCAGCACGGCCATCAACGCTGCCCACAAGCCGATGCCGATGACCAGCACCCGCAGCAGGCGCGCGCGACTGAAGCTTGCGTGTTCGGGTGTCGGCGTGTGGTCGTCGATGAGCGCCGGGCCGAAGGACTTTTGCGCGGCGCCGCCCTGACCACCACCACCACCGCCACCGGGCGCAAATATCAACGGGGCGCGGTGCGCACCAACCCAGCCGATGACTGCGGCCGCAACCACGATCGCCGGGAACGGGACGTCAAAAGCAAAGATCGCGACGAAGGCGGCCGCCGACAGGGCCCACATCCAGCGGTTTTTCAGCGCCCTGGTGCCGATCCGGTGCGCCGCATGCAGCACCAGCGCGGTCACGGCGGGTTTGAGGCCGTAGAAGATGCCGGCGACCAGGGCCAAGTTGCCGAATGCCAGATAGATCCACGACAGCCCGATCAGGATCAGCAGCGACGGCAGCACAAACAGGATGCCGGCGACAAGGCCGCCGCGGGTGCGGTGCATCAACCAGCCGATGTAGGTGGCGAGCTGCTGTGCTTCAGGGCCGGGCAGCAACATGCAGTAGTTCAGCGCGTGCAAAAAACGCTGTTCGCTGATCCAGCGCCGGCGTTCGACAAGCTCGCTGTGCAGAAGCGCAATCTGCCCGGCGGGGCCGCCGAAGCTGATGAAACCGAGCTTGAGCCAGAAGCGCAGCGCGTCGGCGAACGACACTGCCGGCAGCGGCGACACCGGCGCCGGTATTTCGGTGGCCGGCGTGCTCACGACTTGTCTCCTGGTGCCGCGTAGAGCGCATCAAAAACCGCCGCCGCGGCGAGCAGCAGGGCATCGTCGTCGGCATGCACTTCACGCAGGCCGGCGAGCACACGCTCGAGGCCGGCGGCTTCGGGCACCGGGATGCCACCGGCGTCGAGGAAGCGCACCGCCGCGGCGATGGGCACGAGGCGCGGGTCGGCGTCGAGGCTGAAGCTGGCCGCGATGACTTCGAAAGTGACGCGCGCGCCGACATGGGTGAAGTCAGCGCCGTCGTAGTCGTAGCCGATCGCGCCACGCGGGGTGCGCGGCGGGTTGGACTTGCCGGCATCACCGGCGATCCAGACAAAACGCGCTCGGGGGTCGACAAAACGCCGGAT
>JANOKR010000336.1:0-4096 GCA_031419315.1 Betaproteobacteria bacterium | reverse complement strand
TGCTCAACCCGGGCTCGCTGAAGAATTTCCTCATGGCCTACGCCGGCCCGGCGCTGTTTGCCTACCAGAGCACCTACGCCAGCCCAGCCGCCTGGGCCACCGCCCGCGCCACCGACTGGGTCGCCTACAAGGGCGTGCTCGGCAGCGCAGCCACCGCCGCGCTGGCTGACGCGGCCTTCATGGGTGCGGGGGGCAACAACAATTACAACTTGATCGACATCTACATCGGCGGCCTGGCCGAAGCCCATGTCGTCGGCGGCCTGCTCGGCTCGACCTACGACTTCATCACCGCCGTCACGCTGGCCCCGCTGCGCAACAATGACCGCTTTGCAGAACTCAACCGCCTCTTTGGCGCGGACTTGGGCTATGCGGTGCGCGGCACCACGCTGGCCGATGTCATCCGCCACAACGCCACCCCGCTGGCCTCGGTGCCCGGCGCGGCCAATCCGGACGGCTTCAACCTGCAGCGCACGCGGGTCTACGGCGACGCCTTCGCGGTGCCCGACATGATCCTGGAGGTGAGCACCAGTTCGACCTGGGCGGCCACCGCCCCGGCACGTCCCAGCGGCTTGCAGTCCTATATCAACATCAGCGACACGCGCATCGGCGCGGGCTGGAGCCTGGCCGGCAGCACCTTCACCGCCACCGCCTTGAGCGAGCTCATCGGCGGCACCGCGCTGGCCAACACCATCATCGCCGGCCTGGGCAACGATACCGTCTACGCCGACGCCGGCGCGGACAACGTCGACGGCGGCGCCGGCCACGACTGGCTCTACGGCGGCGACGGCAACGACACCCTGACCGGCGGCGCTGACAACGACATCCTGCACGGCCAGGCCGACAACGACAACCTGGCCGGCGGCGCCGGCGTGGACAAACTCTTCGGTGGATCCGGCGACGACACCCTGGCCGGCGACGGCGAGGCGGACCTGCTCTTCGGCGCCGCGGGCAACGACAACCTCTTGGGCGGCGCAGGTGCTGACGAACTCGCCGGCGGCGACGGCGCCGACACCCTGGACGGCGGCAGCGGCAACGACACCCTGGACGGCGGTGGCGGCGCAGACACGGCCCTCTACGCCGGCGCCCAAGCCGCGTACACCGTGGCCCATGCGGTCGGCGGCGGCTACACCGTCACGGAGATATCCAGCGGCGCCATCGACCGCCTGAGCGAGATCGAGACCCTGCAGTTCGCCGGCAGCAGCATCAACCTGACCAACGGCACGGTGGCCATCAACGACCTGAGCGTCGTCGAAGGCCAGACCATCGGCATCAACAACACCTTGGCCAACCTGTCGGGGCTGACGATCACCGGCTTGGCCTGGCAGCAGTCCACCAGCGCCGGCGCCTGGAGCACCATCGCCGGGGCCACCGGCGCCACCCTGACCCTGACGCAGGCCCAGGTCGGGCACCATGTGCGCGTGCTCGTCAGCTTCACCGACCCGGTGGGTGCGCTCGGGCAGATGCTGGCCTGGCCGACCGCCGAAGTCGTCAACGTCAACAACGCCCCCAGCGGCGCAGTCAGCGTCGCCGGATCGGCCAACGTGGGGTTCAGCTTAAGTGCGATCACCTCCGCGCTCGTTGATCTCGACGGCCTGGGTGCCTTCAACTACCAATGGCTGCGCAACGCCAGCCCGGTGGCCGGTGCAACCGCCGTCAGCTATGCCCTCAGCGCGGCCGACTTAGGGTCCACGTTGAGCGTGCGCGTGAGCTACACCGACGCGTTCGGTGCGCCCGAGAGCATGACCAGTGCCCCTTCAGCACTGATCAACGACGGCAACGACCCGCCCGGGGGCAGCGTCACCGTCAGCGGCTCAGCCACCATCGGCTCCACGCTCAGCGCCGCCCACACCTTGAGCGACCCCGACGGCCTGGGCGCCATCAACTGGCGCTGGCAGTCTTCGCCCAACGGCAGCACCTGGACCAACGTCGTCGACCTGGGCAGCGCCAGCTTCGTCGTCAACGCCGCCCTGGGCGGCCTGCTGCTGCGCGCACAGGCTTTTTACACCGACGGCCTGGGTACGCAAGAGACCGTCGCCAGCGCGGCAACAGCCGTCGTGCCCACGATCACCTTCAACATCATCAACGGCGACGAGAGCGCCAACAACCTGGTCGGCACGGCAGCGGCCGACCAGATCAACGGCCTGGGTGGCAACGACACCCTCACCGGCGGGGCCGGCGCGGACTTGCTCGCCGCTGGCGCGGGCGCGCTGGATTTCTATTTTGTCGACGACGCCGCCGACGGCATCATCGAGCTGAGCACCGGTGGCTGGGACGTGGTGCGCGCCAGCGTGGACTTCACGCTCGGGGCGAACCTGGAAGAGCTCTGGCTGGAAGGCGCGGCCAACTTGAGCGCCACCGGCAACGACTTGAACAACAACTTCCTGGGCAACTCCGGCGCCAACCTGATCATCGGCGGCCTGGGCAACGATTTCTTGAACGGCGGCACCGGCGCCGACACCTTGCTCGGGGGCATCGGCAACGACCACTACGTCACCGACACGCTGCTCGACAGCGTCATCGAGATCGCCGGCGAGGGCGTCGACAAGGTCAGCAGTTTCATCACCTGGACGCTGGGCGCCAACCTGGAGAACCTGACGCTGCTCAACAGCGTGGCGGGTGACGCCACGGGCAACGAGCTGGCCAACCTGATCACCGGCAGCACCGGCATCAATACGCTGGCCGGGCTGGACGGCAACGACACCCTGTCAGGCCTGGCCGGCAACGATTTGCTGCTCGGCGGCACGGGCGTGGATACCGCGCTGTACACCACCGCCAGCACCGGCTCGGTGCTCACCCGCACGGGCGACAACACTTACACCGTAAGCACTGGCGCGGAGGTTGACACCCTGCAGGACATCGAGTTCGCGCAGTTCAGCAACACAACCCTGGCGCTGACCACCGGCATCCTGGCCATCGACGACACCACGCCCCAAGCCGGCCAGACGCTCAACGTGCTCAGCACGCTGGCCAACAGCCAGGCCCTGAGCATCACCGCCACGCAGTGGCAGATGTTTGATGCCAGTGTCGGTGGCGGCGGCGGTGGCGGCACTTGGGTGGCGATCGCCGGAGCGACGAATTTCAGTTTTAGCGCTGGCGCGGCACAAACGGGCAAGGCGCTGCGCGTGAGCCTGACCTACACCGACCCGCTCGGCGCGGGTCAGATCGCACTGTCCCAAGCCACCGCCCCGGTCAGCGCCAACGGCAGCAATACCCCGGCCGGCGGCAGCCCCACCATCACCGGCACGCCCACCGAAGACCAGACACTCAGCGCCAACACCAGCACCATCACCGACGCCGACGGCCTGGGGCCCTTCAGCTACGCGTGGCTGCGCGCCGGTGCGCCCATCGCAGGCGCCACCAACCCCAGTTATTTGCTGGGGGACGCCGATGTCGATCAGGTCATCTCCTTGCGGGTGAGTTTTACGGATGGGCTGGGTGGACTCGAATCCCTCACCAGCGCGCCGACCACGCCCATCGTCGATGCCAACGAAGTCCCCACCGGCAGCGTCACCGTCAGCGGCATCGCAGAGATTGGCAACACACTCGTGGCCACGCACAATCTCGGCGACGCCGACGGCTTAGGCCCGCTGAGCTGGCGCTGGCAGTCCTCGCCCAACGGCAGCGCGTGGACGAATGTCGTCGATCTCGGCCCGGCCACGCTGGTCGTCAACGCCGCTTTGGGCGGGCTGCAACTGCGTGCCCAGGCCTTCTACACAGACACCCGCGGTACGCCTGAAGTCGTCTCCAGCGCCGCCACCGCCGTCGTGCCCACGATTGCCTTCAACGTCATCAACGGCGACGAGACCGCCAACAACCTGACCGGCACCGCAGCGGCCGACCAGATCAACGGCCTGGGTGGCGACGACACCCTCACCGGCGGCGCTGGTGCCGACCTGCTGATGGCCGGCACCGGGGGGCTGGACTTCTACATCGTCGACAGCGCCGACGACGGGGTTGTCGAACTCAGCACCGGCGGCTACGACGTTGTGCGTACGAGCACCTTGAGCCTGGCACTGGGCCCGAATATCGAAGAGCTGTGGATCGACGGTGCGGCCTCGCTGGACGGCTGGGGCAACGACCTGAACAACAACGTGCG
>JANOKR010000335.1:0-3360 GCA_031419315.1 Betaproteobacteria bacterium | reverse complement strand
TCGCCGCCTGGTTTGAGTGCGCCGACGACGCCAACCACAACGCCAGCGTGTCGGGACCGGCGAATCCGCGTCACCGGCGCGCAACACCGAGGAGCAGTTCAATGAGCGCGTCTGGCGCTTTTGCGCATCTGGTCGCCCGGGTCAGCGAAGCGGCAATCCCGCGATGGGGTCTGCGATGGGGTCGGTCCGCGATGGGGTCAGGTCTTGCGTTTTGCCATCGACCTCCAAAAGGACCAAACCCGCCGCGCTTCACTGTGTCGGTGCGCCACCGCGGCAACGGGGGCGCAGCCCCCAGGCATGATCGGCCCGCCATGTGGATCGACACCCATTGCCATCTCGACGCCGCTGAATTCGACGCTGATCGCGGCGCGGTCGCAGCGCGCGCCGTGGCGGCGGGGGTGCCGATGTGGGTGCTGCCCGCTGTCGCCGCGGCGCAGTTCGATGCGGTGCGCAGGCTCGCACATCAACACGGCGTGGCCTACGCGCTCGGCATCCATCCGCTGTTCACGCCAGGCGCGTCCGACGACGACATCGACCGGCTCGCCGCTGCGCTGCACGAGCACCGCGATGACCCGCATCTGGTGGCGGTCGGCGAGATCGGGCTGGATTTTTTTGTGCCCGGCCTCGACGTCGCGCGCCAGACGCGCTTCTACACCGCGCAACTCAAGTTGGCCCAAGCCGCTGGCCTGCCGGTGATCCTGCATGTGCGGCGTTCAGCCGATGCGCTGCTGCACGGCCTGCGCCGCGCGCAAGTTGTCGGCGGCATCGCACATGCGTTCAACGGCAGCGACGTGCAGGCCGCGGCTTTTGTCGAGCGCGGTTTTGCGCTCGGCTTTGGGGGCGCGATGACGCACGAGCGTGCGCTGCGGTTGCGCGCGCTGGCGACGTCGTTGCCGGCCAGCGCGCTGGTGCTCGAAACCGATGCGCCCGATATCCCGCCGGCCTGGCTCTACCGCCGCGCTGCCGAGCGCGCCGCGGGTCTGCCGCAGGGCCGCAACGAGCCCGCGGAATTGCCGCGCATCGCGCAGACGCTCGCCGCGCTGCGCGGCTGGACGATGGACCAGACCGCCGCGGTCACCAGCGCCAATGCAACGCGCGTGCTGCCGCGAGTGGCAGGCCTGTGCAGCGCGCAACGGGTTGCGCGCGCCAACCCGGAAAACATCGCGCACAAGATCGCGCCGAGCCCCGAACCGCGCGCCGCGCATCGCCGATGAGCGAGCGCTTGCAAGGCCTGCCGCCCATCGTGTCGCGCCAGACCCGGCTCATCGTCCTGGGCAGTTTTCCCGGTGTCGCGTCACTGCAGGCGCGGCAGTATTACGCCCATCCGCGCAACCAGTTCTGGCCGATCCTGGCGGCGCTGTGGGGCGTGGACTTCAGCGGCGCGAGCTACCCGCGGCGCATCGCAGAAATCCGCCGGCGCGGCCTGGGCCTGTGGGATGTCCACGCGAGTTGCGAGCGTGTTGGCAGCCTGGACAGCAAGATTGAAGCGGCGCTGCCCAACGACCTCGCCGGCCTGCGCCGACGCGCGCCACAATTGAGCGCGGTGGCGCACAACGGCGCGGAGTCGGCGCGATCCAGCAAACTCAGCGCCGCGCTCGACGTGCCGGTGTTTTGTCTGCCGTCCACCAGCCCCGCCAACGCGAGCTGGAGTTTTGATCGCAAGCTCAGCGCCTGGCGTGCCGTTTTTGAATCCACGGGGTTGATCTGATCTTCGACAGCAGCAAAAAGACGAAGCCCGCGCGCCTGCCGCTGGTCACGATCTCCGAGCATGACGATGTGCGCTACCTGCACCTGGCCACACCGTGGGTGCAGGGAGCGATGCGGATCAGGCAGCCGCAGTTCATCGAGCTCGACTACATCCAGCGCATGCTCGCCAGCCTGCTCTGGCGGCCGGCGGCCGAGCTTGGCCAGGGCCACGCGGTGCAGCTCGGCCTGGGGGCCGGGTCGATCACGCGGTTTACCTTGAACTCGTTGCGCATGCAGACCACCGCGGTCGAAATCAACCCTTATGTCGAGGCCGCGGGCCGGGCGTTTTTTCGCCTGCCCGAGCAGCACGAACGGCTGCAAGTCGAGATCGCCGACGCCGGCGCCTGGATTGCAAAAACGCCGCTCATCGGCAGCGTGCAGTTGTTGCATGTCGATCTCTACGACCACGACGCTGCGGCGCCGGTGCTCGACGACGACGCCTTCTACGCCGCCTGCCATGCGCTGCTCGCGCCGGGCGGCGTGATGGCGGTCAATCTCTTCGGCCGAGCGTCGAGTTTCCAGCGCAGTGCGAACCGCATCGCGGCGGCGTTTGGGGCCGACCAGGTCTGGCGGCTGACCGCCACGCGCGAGGGCAATACCATCGTCGTGGCGGCGCGCGACGTACGTGTGCCGGGCCGCGACGAACTCGCAGCGCGCGCGGCTAATATCGAAGTCCGCTTCGGCCGCCTTGGCCTGCCGGCGCAAAAGTGGTTGCGCATGGTGCGGCCGTATCAAGCTTGATGACTCCAGCCATCAACAGCAGCGACAGCAACGACAGCAACGATCACCGCGCATGACCAGCACGCCGACCCCATCGAGCAAGCCCAGGCCCGTGGCACCCGCAAAGCCGCCGCGCGGCCGCCTCGACTGGCGCTTGCTGTTGCGCTGGCTGGCTGAAGACGGCCTCGTCGACGCCGATGACGAAGCGCGCGTGACGCAGCGCTTTGGCGCTGGCGACTCCAGCCTGCATCCGCTGGTGCGCCTGGGCGGCGCCGGCCTGGTGCGCCGCGCGAATGACAAATTTACGGACAAGTCTTCGGCCAAGCTGGCGGGCAAGGCACTCGATACCGAAAGCCTGACCGAATGGCTGGCGCTGCGCAGCGGCATCGGCTATTTGCGCATCGACCCGCTGAAGGCCGATGTTGGGCGCGTCGCCGATGTCATGAGCGTCAAATACGCCGAGAGCCGGCGTGCGCTGCCGGTGCAGACCAGCGGCGCCGAAGTGGTCATCGCCACGTCGGAGCCTTTTGACGATGCCTGGGTGCCCGAGATCGAGGCCCACACGCGCAAGAGCGTGCGCCTGGTGCTGGCCAACCCCGACGACGTGCGCCGCTACACGACCGAGTTTTATTCACTCGCCAGGAGCGTGCGCGCAGCGCAGAAAAATGGCGAGGTGGCGGCAGCGGCAAGCTTCGAGCAGCTGGTTGAACTCGGGCGCACGAACAAGACCCTGGACGCCAACGACCAAGGGGTTGTGCAGGTCGTCGACTGGCTCTGGCAATACGCTTTTGACCAGCGCGCGAGTGACATCCACCTCGAGCCGCGCCGCGAGATGGGCGCGATCCGCTTCCGCATCGACGGCATGCTGCACACCGTCTACCAGGTGCCGCTGGG
>JANOKR010000334.1:0-13061 GCA_031419315.1 Betaproteobacteria bacterium | reverse complement strand
CGATGCCGGGCGGCTGCCGGTGCTCGGCTGCGTGCGCGATGCCGAAGCGCAGATGCTCGCTGAAAGTGGCCCCAAACCCTATCTGCCGATGGAAGGCTTGAGGGAGATGCGCCAGGCCGTGCAGCAGCTGCTCTTCGGTGCCGACCACGAGGCGGTGACGAGCGGGCGCATCGCCACGATCCAGACCGTCGGCTCGAGTGGCGGGCTGCGCGTTGGCGCCGACTTCCTGCGCCGCTGGATGCCCGACAGCGCGATCTGGCTCAGTGACCCGAGCTGGGACAACCACCGTGCCATCTTCGAAGGCACGGGCATGCAGGTGAACAGTTATCCCTACTACGACGCGGCGACTGGCGGCCTGAAGTTCGACGCCATGCTGGCCGCGCTGAAGTTGCTGCCGGCGCGCAGCGTGGTGCTGCTGCACGCCTGCTGCCACAACCCGAGGGGGGTCGACCTCAGCGCGGCGCAGTGGCAGCCGTTGATCCCGCTGCTGCGCGAGCGCGACCTGCTGCCTTATCTCGACCTCGCCTACCAGGGCTTTGGCGATGGCATCGATCAGGACGCTTTTGCAGTCCGCGCGCTGGCCTCGTCGGGCTTGAGTTTGATCATCGCCAATTCGTTTTCCAAGAGCATGAGCCTGTACGGCGAACGTGCCGGCGCGATGAGCATCGTCTGTGCCGACGCGCGCGAAGCTGCGCTCGTGCTCGGCCAGCTCAAGGCCACCGTTCGGCGCAACTATTCGAGCCCGCCGATGCACGCCGCCGAGCTGGTCAGCCGGGTCCTCGGCCAGGCGCCGTTGCGCGCTGCCTGGGAAGCCGACGTCACGGCGATGCGCGAGCGCATCGCGGCGATGCGGCGCAGCCTGCACGCGGTGATGAGCGTCAAGCTGCCCGGGCGCGACTTCGGCTACTTCCTCAGCCAGCGCGGCATGTTCAGCTACACCGGCATGAGCGCCGCGCAGGTCGACCGGCTGCGCGATGAGTTTGGCGTCTACCTCGTGCGCACCGGGCGCATGTGTGTGGCCGGGCTGAACACCGGCAACGTCGAGCGCACCGCGGCGGCCTTTGCAAGCGTGTTGGGCTGAAGCGGGCGCGGCCGGCGCGGTGGCCGAGCGCGAGGTGCCGCATCGGCGTCAGCGGCGATCCCGGCAAGTTCAGCGAACAGATCCTTCGGGTCGGCCAACGCGGGGATCAGGTCAATCGATTCACCCAGGCCGAGCTCGTGGGCGCAGTCGCGCAACCAGCGCAGCGCCGAGAGGTCTTCGAGCGCAAAGCCGACCGAATCAAAAACCGTGATCTGCGCCGCGTTGTCGCGCCCGCTGGCCTCGCGGTTGAGCACCCGCCAGAGCTCGGTGACGGCGAAGTCGGCGGGCATCTGCTGCACGTCACCTTCGATGCGACTTTGGGGTTCGTATTCGACAAACACCTTGGCGCGTTCGAGCACGCCGCGGGCGAGTTCGGTCTTGCCCGGGCAATCGCCGCCGACGGCGTTGAGGTGCATGCCGGGTTCGAGCATGTCGGCGGTGATGATCGTGGCGTTGGTCTTGTCGGCGGTGATCGTGGTCACGATGTCGGCGCCACGCACCGCTTCGGCGGTGCTCCGGCATACGACGATGCGCAAGCCCGGCACGCCACGCAGGTTGCGCAAGAGCTTCGCGGTTGCTGAGGCGTCGATGTCAAACACACGCAGCGTATCGATGCCCAGCAGGTGATGAAATGCCAGCGCCTGAAACTCGCTCTGCGCGCCGTTGCCGATCAAGGCCATGACTCTGGCGTCGGGCCGCGCCAGTGCCCGCGCGGCCAGCACTGAGGTGGCGGCGGTGCGCATCGCGGTCGTCAGCGTCAGCTCCGCCACCAGCTGCGGGCGGCCGGTGGCGACATCGGCCAGCACGCCAAAGGCCATCACCGTGGGCAGGCCAGCGCGGGTGTTCTTGGGGTGCCCGTTGACATACTTGAAGCCGTAAAGCGTGGCGTCGGCGATCGGCATCAACTCGATCACGCCATTGGCCGAATGGCTGGCCACACGCGCGGTTTTGTCGAACTCTGGCCAGCGCCTGAAGTCGGCTTCGATGGTCTCGGCCAGGCGCTTGAGACTTGGGCCGAGGCCGTAAGCGGCGACGATGGATTTCAGGTCTTGGGTGGTCAGCAGGGTGGTCATGGCGGTGCTCGCGGAAGTCGACATCGGCAGCGGCTATAGAGGCATTCGTCGGGGCTGACCGATTCTTCGCCGGGTGCTTGCCAGTGAAAAGCGGCAAGACTGTCCAAGAAACGGCAGAAATCTGCCATATCGTCAGCCGTCGTTGGCAAAATGCGCTAATGGACTCGCTGGACCAACAACTCATCGCCCGTTTGCGCCAGGACGCCCGCACCAGCGTGGCGACGCTGGCGGCGCAGCTCGGTGTCTCGCGCGGCACGGTCAGCAACCGGCTGGCCAAGCTCGAAGACAGCGGTGTGATCGTCGGCTACACGCTGCGCCTGAAACCCGACACCACGCCCAACGAAATCAGCGCGTGGATGAGCATCGCGGTCGAGGGCAACCAGACGCGCGAGGTCATCCGCACGCTGCTCGGCGAGCCCGGCGTGGCTACGCTGCACGATACCAACGGCCGCTGGGACCTGCTCGCCGCGTTGCGTGCGCCAAACCTCAACGAGCTTGCTGCGGTGCTCGAGCGGGTGCGCCTGATCAAAGGCATTGGCGCGACCGAGACGAGCATCCACTTGCAGACCTACCGGCTGTCCTGACCGGGCCAACCCGATCCGACCAGCCGCTGGTTTGTGGCGTTAGCGGTTGGCGCTCGTTGCCGCGGTGCTCGGATGCAACGATCAGACCCAGCGATCAGATGCAGCGCCCGCCGTCGACTTCCATGCACACGCCGGTGATCATCGAGGCTTCATCACTGCACAAAAAACAGGCCGCGTTGCCCAGGTCTTCGGGCGTCGAAAAGCGCCCGAGCGGGATCGTCGACAAAAACTTGGCGCGCATCTCGGGGGTGTCCTCGCCCATGAAGGTTTTCAGCAGCGGCGTCTCGCCAGCCACCGGGTTGAGCGCGTTCACGCGGATGCCAAACGGCGCCAGCTCGACCGCGCAGGCGCGCGTGGCGGTGATGACCCAGCCCTTGCTGGCGTTGTACCAGGCCAGCCGCGGCCGCGGGCTGACACCGGCGGTGCTGGCCATGTTCAGCACGACGCCGCTCTTTTGCGCCTTGAAGCGCGGCACGACTTCTTTCATCGCCAGAAAGATCGAACGCATATTGACCGCGTTGATGTGGTCCCACTCGTCGTCGGGCAGGGTCTCCAGCGGCTGCGGCAGGTGCCCGATGCCGGCGTTGTTGATGAGGATGTCGAGCCGGCCAAAATGGGCTTCGGCGGCTTCCATCATGGTCTGCACATCGGCGGCCTTGCTCACATCGACACGCAGCGCGCGCGCTGCTGCGCCAGCGGCGGCGGCGACATCCAGCGCCGCCTGCAGGTTCAGGTCGGCAACGAGCACCTGCGCGCCTTCGGCGACAAATTTGCGCACGATGCCGGCGCCGAAGCCCGAGCCGCCGCCGGTGACGATCGCGACCTTGTTTTTGAGTCTCATTTCAACGGCTCCAGCAGGTTGTTGAAGGGTTTGCGGCGCTTCCAGCGGTAGGCGCCGAAGTCACGTTCGTCGGTCGACAGGATGCGTCCGTGGCCGAGATGCTCGGCCAGCAGCACCAGGGAAGCGTCGGCCAGATCCATCGGCAGGCGGGCGTATTTGCGCATCAGTTCGGGAATCTGCGCGTACTGCTCGCGCGGCGGGTCCCACACCGCGAGCCCGCCGTCGGCAACGTCATCCAGCAGGTTTGACGCGATCGATGGATGAAGTGAACGAAAGATCAGGTGGCAGGTCTCCGTGAGCACCGGCCAGGTCGTGATCCAGCCCTCAGACACCGTGGGCGCCTGCGCTGCTGCACGCGCGTGCCAACTGTCGCGACGGTTAAGCAGCGCGACCAGAAACCCGCTGTCCAGCGCGATCATCGGCCGGTTGAGCGCCGATGTTTGGCGGCGATGGCTTCAGCGACACATTTCTTGACGTTCGACGCAATGTCGGTGCGGCCGCTGTCGCCGGTGCCGATCATCGCCAGAAGCCGACGCGGCACGGCGTGTTGTTGCCGCACCTGCACGTGGTAAACCGCGATTGCCTCGCGCACCACGGCGCTCACGCTCTGGCCGGTGGTCTGCTTGAGGTACTCGACCTGCTTTTGAGCCTCTTCGTCGAGGCGGGCATTGAGGCGCATCACGGGCTCCCAAGATCAGCGTATGACACTGTATGACAGTCGAACGCAGCCGTCAATCGTGTTTGATCGCCACCGTCTTCAGCGTCGAGAACCCGTACAGCGCTTCGAAGCCCTTTTCGCGCCCGTGGCCCGAATGTTTGACACCACCAAACGGCAGCTCGATGCCACCACCAGCGCCGTAGTTGTTGATGTACACCTGCCCACAATGCAGCTTGCGTGCGACACGGAACTGGCGGCCGCCGTCGCGGGTCCAGACCCCCGCCACCAGCCCGTAGTTGGTGCCATTGGCGATGCTCACGCCTTGAGCCTCGCCCTCAAAAGCGATCACCACCTGGACCGGGCCGAAGATTTCTTCCTGGGCCAGCCGGTGATCGGCGGCGACATTCGCCACCAGCGTCGGCGCGACATAGTGGCCTCCGGCCGGCAACGAAGCCGGCAGCGCGGTCTGCGCCGCGACACGCAGCCCACGGTCGCGCGCGCTGTCGGCAATGAGCTGAAGATAACCATCGACGATGCCTTTTTGCCGCGCCGAAATCAGCGGCCCGACATCGGCGTCCTCCAGCGCCGGCGCAACGCGCAAGGCGCGGTAGCGCTCGGCCATGCGCTCGACCACCGCATCGAAGACCGGCCGCTCGACGAGGATCCGGCTGGCCGCCGAGCAGGTCTGGCCGGCGTTCTGGATGCCGGCGTTGACCAGAAACGGCAGCGCCGCATCCAGGTCGGCATCGGCGAAGACGATCTGCGGGCTCTTGCCGCCCAACTCCAGCGTCACCGGCACCGCGTTGCGGGCGGCAGCGGCCTGGATCAGCGCGCCGACCTGCACCGAGCCAGTGAACGAGATGTGGCGCACACCGCGGTGCGATGCCAGCGCCGCGCCGGCCTCTTCGCCCAAGCCCGGCACCAGGTTCAGCGCGCCGGCGGGCAGGCCCGCGGCCGCAGCGATATGGGCGAATGCAATCGCCGTCAGGCAGGCTTCTTCGGCGGGCTTGAGCACGCAGGCGTTGCCCATCGCGAGTGCGGCGCCGACGCTGCGGCCGATGATCTGCATCGGGTAGTTCCAGGGCACGATATGGGCGGTCACGCCATGCGGCTCGCGCAGCGTCAGCGCGGTGTAGCCGGTCGCAAACGGGATCGTCTGGCCATGCACCTTGTCCGCCGCGCCGCCGTAAAACTCGAGGTAACGTGCCAGCGCCAGCGCGTCAGCGCGGCCCTGCTTGACGGGCTTGCCGACATCGAGCGCTTCGAGCCGGGCCAGCTCGTCGGCCTGCTCGACAACCAGCGCGCTCATCTTCAACAACAGCCGGCCGCGCTCGGCGGCGCTCAATTGGCCCCAGGGGCCGTCGAGAGCGGCTTGTGCGGCCTGCACCGCGGCGTCGATATCGGCGCCGTTGCCACGCGCGATCTGCGCCAGCCGGCTGCCGTCAGAAGGGTTGTGCAGCGGCAGCGTCTGCCCGCTGTCGCCGGCACGCCAGCGGCCGGCGATGAAGACCTGGGTAGTGTCAAAAGTGATCATCGGCATGGACTATGTCTCCACTTTGTTGAGGCATGATAGTTCTCGATGAGCCTGTTTTTGCTGAAGCGGTTTGTGACCTTTCTGGCCACCTTGGCGGTTGCCTCGGCGATCGTTTTTGGGGTCCTCGAATTGCTCCCCGGCAATGCCGCCGAATTGATGCTCGGCGAGTCGGCCACACCCGAGGCGCTGGCCGCCTTGCGCAACAAACTCGGCCTGGACCAGCCGCCGCTGCAGCGCTACCTGCACTGGGTCGGCGGACTGTTGACCGGCGAGACGGCGACCAGCGTCAGCTACGACACCCCGACCGCCGAGCTCATCAACGAGCGCCTGCGCGTGACCCTGCCGCTGGCGGTGATGGCGATGCTGCTGACGGTGGTCGTGGCGCTGGCGCTGGGCCTGTATGCCGCGGCGCGCCACGGCACGATCGGCGATCTGGGCGTGATGGCGGCCAGCCAGGTCGGCATCGCGATCCCGAATTTCTGGTTCGCGATCCTGCTCATCCTGCTCTTTGCGGTGCAGCTGGAATGGGTCAGCGCAGGCGGCTTCCCGGGCTGGACTGAAGACGAAGGCGGCGGGCTCTGGCAGGGCTTTGTGGCCTTGATCCTGCCGGCGCTGGCGCTGGCCGTGGTACAGGCAGCGATCCTGGCGCGCGTCACGCGATCCGCGGTGATCGAAGTCATGCGCGAAGACTTTGTGCGCACCGCGCGCGCCAAGGGCCTGAGCCGGCGCCAGGCGCTGTGGCGCCATGTGCTGCGTAACGCGATGATCCCGGTGCTCACCGTGATGGGCCTGCAGTTTGCCAACCTCATCACCGGCACCATCGTCGTCGAAAACGTCTTTGTGCTGCCGGGTGTCGGGCGCCTCGTATTCCAGGCCATCAGCAACCGCGACCTGGTCGTCGTGCGCGATGTCGTGATGCTGCTCGCCGCGGTGGTGGTCTTGGTCAATTTTGTCGTCGATGTGCTGTATGCAGTCATCGACCCACGGCTGCGGCGGCACGATGCCTGATGTCGACGGCGCCGTTGGCGCCAGCAGCGGGTTTTTTTCGCAGCGCGCGCTGCGCCACCGCAGCTTTGCACTCGGCGCGGGCTTGAGCCTGCTGCTTGTTGGCGCGGCGCTGTTGTCGCTGCTGTGGTCGCCTTACCCGCCGGCGGACATCGATATCGCCAACAGGCTGCAGGCGCCGAGCGGCGCACATTGGCTGGGCACCGACAGCCTCGGCCGCGATATCGCTTCGCAGATCCTCGTCGGCGCGCAGAACTCGATCGTCGTCGGGGTCGTTGCGGTCGGCATCGGCTTTGCCTTCGGGGTCTTTCTGGGCTGCGTCGCCGCGGCCCGCCGCGGCTGGGCCGAAGAGCTGGTCATGCGTGCCAGCGACTTCACCTTCGCCTTCCCGGCGCTGCTCACGGCGTTGATGCTGACCGCGATCTACGGCCCCGGCCTGGTGATGAGCATCGTGGCCATCGGCATCTTCAACATCCCGGTCTTTGCGCGCATCACACGCGGCGCGGCCAACGCCATCTGGGCGCGTGAATATGTGCTCGCCGCACGCGCCGCCGGCAAAGGCCCGTGGCGGATCACGATCGACCATGTGCTGCCCAATATCTACAGCCTGCTCATCGTGCAGGCGACGATCTCGTTTGCCACCGCGATCCTCGCCGAGGCCGCCTTGAGCTACCTCGGCCTGGGCACCCAGCCGCCGCAGCCGAGTTGGGGCCGCATGCTCAACGAAGCGCAGACGATGATGTTCCAGGCGCCGCTGCTGGCGGTCTACCCTGGCGCGGCGATCATGCTGTCGGTGCTTGGCCTGAACCTCGTCGGCGACGGGCTGCGCGACCTGCTCGACCCTAAACTGGGCCGCAAACGCTGATCGCTCACCGCTGACCACTAAACGCAAAAAGCCACCCGATGAAAATTGATTTTGTTTCCGACATCGCCTGCCCCTGGTGCGCCGTCGGCCTGAATGCGCTGGAGCGTGCGCTCGAAAATATTGGCGACGAGATACCCGTCGAGCTGCACTTTCAGCCTTTCGAGCTGAACCCGACGATGGCCGCCGTTGGCGCCGACACCGTCGCGTACTTGTCTGACAAATACGGCATCAGCGCGCAGCAGATCGCGCAGAACCAGGCCGCGATCCGCGAGCGCGGTGCGGCGGTCGGCTTTGTTTTTGGCCAGCGAACGCGGGTCTGGAATACCTTCGACGCCCACCGGCTGCTGCATTGGGCCGGGCTCGAATCTGAACAGCGCGGTGAACAGCGCGACCACCAGCGCGCGCTCAAACATGCGCTGCTCAAGGCCTATCACGGCGATGGCCGCAACCCCGGTGCACACGACGTGCTGATCGAGTTGGCCGGTGCGGTCGGGCTCGATGCGCAACGCGCCGCGGCGATCCTGGCCAGCGACGAGTTCAGCGCCGAGGTGCGTGCGGCTGAAGCTGCCTGGCAGCAGGCCGGCATCTCGTCGGTGCCTTCGGTGATTGTCAACGACCGGCACCTGATCCAGGGCGGCCAGCCGCCGGAAGTTTTCGAGCGCGCGCTGCGCCAGATTGCAGCGCAAGGCTGAAGTCGGCGCCCGACGCATGCCGCGCAACATCGAGATCAAGGCCCGCATTCACAGCGTCGAAGCGCTGCTGCCGCTGGCGCGTGCGCTGGCCGACAGCGACGCGGAGTTGATCGAGCAGGATGACAGCTTCTACGCCGTGCCTAACGGTCGACTCAAGCTGCGGCGCTTTGGCGCAATTGACAGCAAACACCGCGACGGCCCGGCCGAGCTGATCCACTACCACCGGCCTGACAGCGGTGACGCCAAGGCCTCGGACTACGTGCGCGTGCGAGTGCCCGACCCGGATGCACTGCACCAGGCACTGGCCCGCGGCTGCGGCCTGATCGGCCGGGTGCAAAAAACCCGCTGGGTGCTGCTCGTGGGCGCGACCCGCATCCACCTCGATCGGGTCGCCGGGCTGGGCGACTTCATGGAGCTCGAGGTGGTGCTGCGTGACGGGCAGGCCGACGACGATGGCGCCGCGGTGGCCGAGGCGTTGATGCGCCAACTGGGCCTGGACGCTGCGCCGCGCATCGCTGGCGCCTATCTCGATTTGCTGTCGGCGCGGCCTGGCACCAGCGGCGCGGCGCCGACACCGGGAGCCGCAGCACCGTGAGCCGATCCGAAGCCGCCCCGGGCACGCTGCTCGAAGTCACCGACCTGCGCGTCACGCTGCAAACCCAGCGCGGCCCGGCCGACGCGCTGCGCGGTATTTCTTTTGCCGTCGCACGTGGCGAATCGGTCGGGCTGATCGGTGAATCGGGCTGCGGCAAGTCGATCACCGCGCTGGCGCTGATGGGCCTGCTGCCTGAAGGCGCGCGCGTCAGCGGCTCGATCAAACTCGGTGGCCAGGAGCTGACGACGCTCAGCGAGGCGCAGTGGTGCGCCCTGCGCGGGCGGCGCCTGGGCATGGTGTTTCAAGAGCCGATGACGGCGCTCAACCCGCTGCACACCGTCGGCCAGCAGATAGCCGAATCGCTGCGGCTGCACCAGGGCGTTAGCCATGCCGCAGCGCGTGCCGAGGCGCTGCGCCTGTTGGAGCGCGTTCAGTTGCCGCAGGCGGCGCAGCGCCTGGATGCTTATCCGCACCAGCTCTCCGGCGGCCAGCGCCAGCGCGTCGTGATCGCGATTGCGCTGGCCTGCGGGCCCGACCTGCTCATCGCCGACGAGCCGACGACCGCGCTCGACGTGACGGTGCAGCGCGAAGTGCTCGACCTCATCCAGCAGCTCGTGGCCGAATCCGGCATGGGCCTGCTGCTCGTCAGCCACGACCTCGCGCTGATGGCCGAGCGGGTGCAGCGCCTGCTCGTGATGTACGCCGGCACGGTGGTCGAAGCCGGGCCGACCGCGGCGGTATTCGAGCGCCTGGCGCACCCGTACACCCGCGGGCTCCTTGCGGCGCGGCCGCGGATTGGGCTGCGGGGTGAGCTGAGTGATGGGCTGCTTGTTGGCGCGGTGCCGGCGGTCATTGCGCGCCGCCCGCGGATCCGCCTGCCGACGATCCCGGGCTTGGTGCCCGAGCTGTTGGACATGCCCGCGGGCTGCGCTTTTGCCGATCGCTGCCCGATCGTCATCGACGCCTGCCGCCGCGGCCAGCCGCCGGATGTCAGCGTCGCGGCAGGCCATCTCGCGCGCTGCCTGCGTGCGCCCGAATCGCGACCTGATAGTGGCCTGACCGCGACATGACCGCCACCGAATCGCGACCTGATCCCGACCGCCCGAGCATGGGCGCCACGAACACCATAACCCCGCCGCTGCTTGCCGTTACCGGCCTGGGCAAGACCTACCACCTGCCGCGGGAACATCTCTGGGCGACCGCGCCCGCGGTCCACGCGCTGCACGACATCCACTTCAACGTACATGCCGGTTGCAGCCTCGGTGTCGTCGGTGAATCGGGTTCGGGCAAAAGCACCCTGGCGCGGCTGGTGATGGCGCTCGAAGCGCCGAGTGCTGGCCGGGTGCTGCTCGACGGTGTTGACCTGCACCGGCTCGATGCCGCCGCGCTGCGCCGCGCGCGCGCCAACGTGCAGATGGTTTTTCAGGATCCTTATGGCTCGCTCGACCCGCGCCGCACCGTCTTGCAAACCGTTGCCGAGCCGCTCGCGGTGTTGCAAGGTGCCGGCCGCGCAGAGCAACTCAAGCGTGCCGCCGAAGTGCTCGACGCGGTCGGCTTGCGCGCCGCCGACGCCGGCAAATATCCGCATGAGTTTTCGGGCGGCCAGCGTCAGCGCATCGCGATCGCGCGCGCCCTGATCACGCGACCCAGACTCATCGTCGCCGACGAGCCGGTGAGCGCGCTCGATGTCTCGGTGCAGGCCCAGGTGCTGAACCTGATGCAGGACTTGGGCGAGCAGTTTGACGTGACCTACCTCTTCATCAGCCACGACCTGAGCGTGATCGACCTTGTGTGCGACCAGCTCATCGTGTTGCAGGCTGGGCGCATCGTCGAGCAGGGTGCACCGGGTGAAATCTTCGCGCGGCCGCAGCACCCTTACACACAGCGCCTGCTGGCCGCGGTGCCGGGGATGAAATCCCGCGTGACGGCTTGATCGTGCTTGCCGCAGAATGGCCGTTGCCGGTTCCTCGTTGTTCCTACTTTTGGAGACCCGAAAGATGCATAAAACCTCGCGCCGCAGCGTCAACGCCCTGCTTGCCGGCCTGCCACTGGCCGCTGCCCTGCCCAGTGCGCTGGCGCAGAACCGCAAGGACAGCGTGGTCATCGGCATGGTGCTCGAGCCGACCGGGCTCGACCCGACCACCGCTGCCGCTGCGGCGATCGGCGAAATCGTGCACCTGAATATCTTCGAAGGCCTGACCAAGATCGCGATGGACGGCGCGGTGACGCCGCTGCTCGCCGAGACCTGGTCCCATTCGCCGGATGGCAAGAGCTACACCTTCAGGTTGCGCAAGGGGATCAAGTTTTCCGACGGCGCGGCCTGTGATGCCGCGGCGGTGAAATTCAGCTTCGACCGCGCGCGTGCCGAAGGCTCGACGAACAAGGCCAAGAAGGCGGTCTTCGACAATATCTCCAGCGTCACCGCGCACGACCCGACGACCGTCATCCTGACGCTGAACAATGCCGAAGCGGCGCTGCCTTTCCGACTCGGCGAAAACACCGCCATCATCCTGCACCCGAGCACGGCGGCCGGTGCGGCGAGCAAGCCCATCGGCACCGGCCCGTTCAAGCTTGAGAGCTGGAACAAGGGCAGTGCGGTGACGCTGGTCAAATGGGACGGCTATCGCGACGCGGCAAAGGTCAAGCTGAAGAAGGCCACCTTCCGCTTCATCAACGACCCCGCGGCGCAGGTCGCCGCGTTGCTCGCCGGTGACATCGACGGCATGCCGCGTTTTGGCGCCTTGCAGGCGATGAAGCAGTTCCAGGGCGACAAGCGCTTCACGGTCGAAGTCGGCAGCACGGCAGGCAAGGGCCTGGTCGCGATCAACAACAAACGCAAACCGCTGTCGGACGTGCGTGTGCGCCGCGCCATCGCCCATGCGATCGACCGCAAGGCCTTCATCGACGGTGCGCAAGAAGGCCTGGGGCGGCCGATCGGCAGCCACTTCGCGCCCACCGACTTAGGCTATCTCGACCTTACCGCCCAGTACCCGCATGACATCGAAAAAGCCAAGGCCCTGCTCAAGGATGCCGGCGTCACGACGCCGCTGAACCTGACGCTGACGCTGCCGCCGCCGCAGTACGCACGCAAGGGCGGCGAGATTGTCGCGGCGCAGCTGGCCAAGGTGGGCATCGTGGCGAAGATCGAAAACGTCGAGTGGGCGCAGTGGCTCAGCGGCCCGTTCAAGGGCAATTTCGACCTGACCATCATCAACCACGTCGAGCCGCTCGACTACGCCACCGCCTACGCCAACCCGGACTACTACTTCGGCTACGACAGTGCAAAATTCCGCGGCCTCGTGGCGACCCTGGCGGCGACGACGGACGCCAAGGAAAAGGTCCGCCTGTGGCGCGACATCCAGCGCCAACTCGCCGAAGACGCCGTCAACGCCTGGGTCTGGAACCCGGCGCAGGTGGCAGTCTTCCGCAAGGGCCTGCGCGGCCTCTGGAACAGCTCGCCGGTATTCATCAACGACCTTGCCGCGGTGAGCTGGGCACCGCCGTCGCCGGTCTGAGGCCGCAATGAGCCGCGCCACGATCGAGCGTTTTTACGCCGCCTTTGCAAAACTCGATGGCCAGGCGATGCAGGCCTGTTATGCCGCCGACGCCAGCTTCGCCGACGAGGCGTTCACGCTCAACGGCGCGCGTGAGATCGGCGGCATGTGGCGCATGTTGTGCGACGCCACCAAGTCGCGCCCCGACGCGCTGGCGGCCTGGCGCATCGACACCAGCGCGATCACCGAGCGCAGCGCCCATTGGGACGCACATTACCTTTTTTCAGCGACCGGCCGCATGGTGCTGAACAAGATCGACGCCGAGTTCGAGTTCGCCCCTGACGGCCTGATCCAGCGCCACCGCGACCGCTTCGATTTCTGGGCCTGGTCACGCCAGGCGCTCGGCCTGCCCGGGCTGCTGCTCGGCTGGAGCCCGATGTTGCGCAACAAGGTGCGGGCGAAGGCGGCGGCGAACCTCAAACGCTACCTCGACGCCAAGGCATGAGACATCCGGTGTCAACCTCCCCCGCCAGTAGCGAGCTTCAGGGCTGCGTTGTGAAGCGCAGGGTCATAGGGTTTGTGGTCGGTCCAGGCGCGCCAGATCACGCCCAGCCAAGCGCGGGCGAGGATGCGTGTGGC
>JANOKR010000333.1:0-11343 GCA_031419315.1 Betaproteobacteria bacterium | reverse complement strand
CTGGTCGAGTCGGCGATTGCGGCGTCGGTGGTGCTCGCCGGGCTGAACAATGTCTGGCCGGTTTTCCAGGGCCGGCGCTGGACGGTGGCGTTTGCCTTCGGCCTCATCCACGGCTTTGGTTTTGCCAGCGTGCTGGCCGATCTCGGCCTGCCTGGCGACACCTTGCTGCTCGCGCTGGTCGGCTTCAACCTGGGTGTCGAAGGCGGGCAACTCGCTATCGTTGCGGTGTTTTTGCCGCTCGCGTTTGCGCTGCGCAGGACGCCGTTTTATCGCCAGCTGGTGATGATCGGCGGCTCGCTGCTCATCGCCGCATTGGCCGCGGTCTGGTTCGCCGAACGCGCGTTCGAGCTGGAGCTGCTCGGGTTCTGATCGGCGCGAGCGACAACCTCAAAAGCCAGCGTGACGAAGCCGCTCTCCCACTCGTCGGGGTTGGACGCAGACAGGCGCAGGTCGGTGCCCCGCAGCACCCAGCGGCCAGCCGGCGGCGCATTCAGCTGCACGCGGCCGTCAGCGTCGGTGCGGCGCCAGATGCCGAAACGGCTGCGATCACCACGCAGCTCCAGCGCCAGGCCGGGCAGCGGTTGGCCGTCGCGCTGGACCTGAAAAACCAGCGCTTCGCCGGCTTGCACCGGCCGGCCAGTGGCGGTGCGTTCGAGCCGGATGTCGAGTGCCATTTCCGGCGGGCTGGGTGGCTGCTGCGGTGCTGACGCCGCGTCAGCGCCCGGCCAATGAATGCGTGCGTGTTTGGTGTAGCGCTCGCGCCAGGGCAGGCTGCGTGTTTGCATCTGCCGCCATTGCTCGCGCACGTCGGCCGGGGCCTGGATTTCCTTGAGGTAGAGCGCGATCTTGTCGGGTGCGAGTTCGACCTCGTGTGGCACCAGCTGCGCCCAGCAGGTCAGCGGTTGATGCGTCGCCGTCGACAGCACCAGCGCCGTTGTCGTGTCGCGGGCAAATTTCAGCGCGCTGACGCGGCCATTGATCTCGCGGCAACCGCTGCGCGCGAGGTGCTCGATGCCGACTGCGCTTTCCTGAACCGGGAACTGGTTGCCGGTGCCCAGGGCGAGCAGCATCTGGTTCAACTTCGGTGCCGGCAAGGGCTGAAACCAGGTGTCGTGGGCGGCGACATGAAACGAGGTCGCGGCCAGCGCGATGACCGCCGCGTGGGCCAGGGTGCGGGCCAGCGCGCTGGCTATGCTGCGGGCCAGCGAGGTCGTGCATTGGATCGGCTTTCGAGCGGTGCGCATCAAGCGGCTTACGCAGCGCGGGTGCCCGCGGATGCAGGCTCAGCCCGGTGCGGCAACCGCACCCGAAGCTGCGTCCGCTACCCCGCGCTCCAGCGCATCGACGAACATGCGCGCGACATCAAAGCCGCTCTGCTGCGTGATCTCCTGAAAACCGGTCGGGCTGGTGACGTTGATCTCGGTGATGCAGTCGCCGATCACGTCCAGCCCCACCAGCAGCAAACCGCGTGCGGCGAGCACCGGCCCGATGGCGCTGGCGAGCTCGCGGTCGCGCGCGCTCAAAGGCTGGGCAACGCCCTTGCCGCCGACCGCCAGGTTGCCGCGGATTTCACTGCCCTGCGGGATGCGCGCCAGCGCAAATGGCACCGCCTCGCCGCCGATGATGAGGATGCGTTTGTCGCCGCGCACGATCTCGCTCAGGTACTTCTGCACCATCACCGTCTGCGCGCCGCCGCGGTTGAGCGTTTCGCTGATGCTGCCCAGGTTCAGGCCATCCGGGCCGACGCGGAAGATGCCCATCCCGCCCATGCCGTCGAGCGGCTTCAGGATGATGTCGCCATGCTCGGCGTGGAAGGCGCGGATATCGGCCTCGCTGCGCGTCACCAGGGTCGGCGTCGTGAACTGCGCAAACTCCAGGATCGCAAGCTTCTCGGGGTGTTCGCGCAGCGCTGCGGGGCGGTTGAAGACCCGTGCGCCTTCACGCTCGGCCTGGCTCAGCAGATGGGTGGCGTAGAAATATTCGCTGTCGAAGGGCGGGTCCTTGCGCATCACCACTGTGTCGGCGTCACGCAGCGGCAGCGCGGCGTGTTCGGCAACGGTCGCGAACCAGTCTTCGGCCGCGCCTGTCAGCGTGATCTCGCGCGTGCTCGCCGTCACCGGCTCGCCACGCCGCCAGCGCATCGACTGCGGCTCGCAGGCAAACAGCCGGTGGCCGCGTGACGCGGCCTCGCGCATCATCGCGAAGGTCGAGTCTTTGTAAGTCTTGAACGACACCAGCGGGTCGGCGACAAAAAGCAGCTTCATGGTCACGGGGCGCCACCAGCGGGCGGGTTGCGATTGTGATTGTGATCACCGGGCCGCCACTGTTGCACAAGCAGCGCCACCGCGCCGGCGACCACACCCCAGAAGGCCGAGCCGACGCCGAGCAGCGTCACCCCCGACAGCGTGACCAGAAAGGTCAGCCCGGCAGCGTCGCGGTGGTGTTCATCTTTCAGCGCTGCCGCCAGCCCGCCGGCAATCGTGGCCAGCAGCGCCAAGCCGGCGATGACCAGCACCAGCTCGCGCGGGAAGGCTTGCAGCAGCCCGACCACCGCGCCGCCGACGAGGCCGAGCGCGATATAAAACACGCCCGCCATGACACTCGCGGTGTAGCGCCGTGCCGGGTCTTCGTGGGCTTCGCGGCCCATGCAGATCGCCGCCGTGATGGCCGCCAGGTTGAAGGCATAACCACCGAAGGGCGCGAGCAGCACCGTGGCTACGCCGGTCACCGCGATCGGTGGTGATACCGGCGTGGTGTAGCCGGCGGCACGCTGGGCGGCGACGCCGGGCAGGTTCTGTGACGCCATCGTGACCACGAACAGCGGCAGCGCGACGCCGATCGCCGCTTGCAGCGTGAAGACCGGCGTCGTCCACACCGGCATCGCCAGCGCCCAGGAGACGTCGCCGACATGCATGCGTCCTTGCAGCGCCGCCACGGCGATGCCGGCGGCGAGTGCGCCCGGCACCGCATACCGCGGCCAGAACCGGCGCGCAGCGACAAAACTCAGCGCCATCACGATCACCAGCAGTGGCGCGGTTTTGACGGCGCCGACCGCATCGAGGCCAAAACGCGCCAGCAGCCCGGCGAGCAGCGCCGCGGCGATGGCCTGCGGGATGCGGTCCATCACACGCTCGAAGCCGCGTGTCACGCCGGCCAGCACGATCAAGAGGCCGCAGACCACAAACGCGCCGATGGCTTCGCTCATCAACAAGCCGCTGCTGCTGGCGAGCAGCGCGGCGCCGGGCGTGGACCAGGCGGTGAGCACCGGCTGGCGGTAGTAAAGCGACAACATCACGGTCGTCGCACCCATGCCCAGCCCCAGCGCCCACATCCACGATGTGATTTGTGCTGCGCTTGCGCCGAGCGCCTGGGCAGCGGCAAAAACGATGACCACCGAACTCGTGAAGCCGACCAGCACGGCGACAAAACCGGCGACCACCGCCGACAGTGAAAGATCGCGAAAAAAAGAGCGCATGGCGCCAGCATAGACGCGCGCTTGGCCAGCGGCGCTCAAGGCCAGCGCGGCGGCGCCGATACAGCGCTGATCAGGAGAGGCCCATGTGCAGATTTGTCGCCTATATCGGCGCGCCCGTTTTTCTGAACGAGATCGTGTGCAAGCCGGCACATTCGCTGCTGCACCAGTCGCTGCAGGCCGAACGCGCGGTGACGGTGACGAATGGCGACGGTTTTGGCATTGGCTGGTACGGCGACCGCGAAGAGCCGGCCGTTTATCGCGAAGTGATGCCGGCCTGGTCCGACGAGAACCTGCTCGCGCTGTGCCAGACGCTGCGCTCCTCGCTGTTTTTTGCGCATGTGCGCGCGGCCACCGGCACCTCGATCGCACGCCAGAACAGCCATCCGTTCAGGCATGGCAAATGGCTATTCATGCACAACGGCCAGATCGGCGGTTATGCCCAGGTGCGGCGCGCGCTCGAAGCCCAGCTGCCTGACATGCTCTACGCCGCGCGCAAGGGCGCGACCGATTCGGAGCTGCTGTTCCTGCTGGCGCTGGCGCGCATCGAACGTGGGCAGGCGGTCGGCGCCGCGGTGCGCGCGGTCTTCGACGAGACCGTCGCCTTGATGATCGGCCGCGGCATCGAAGCGCCATTGCGGTTTTCAGCCGCCTTGAGCGACGGCCAGCGGCTGCATGTCTTTCGGTTGTCGAGCGACCCCAAGCCGCCGACGCTGTATGTGCGTGCTGACGAGCTCGGCACGGTGGTCGCCTCGGAGCCGCTGGACGACGACGATGGCGAATGGCGTGCGGTGCCCAACGGCAGTGTCTTGAGTTTCGACAGCCGGCATGTGCGGGCTGCCGACGCCGCGCTGGTCTAGATCTCGACCTTCGAGCCAAGCTCGACGATCCGGTTCGTCGGCAGGTTCAGGAAGTCCGCCGCCGCTGCCGCATTGCGGTGCATGCTGGCAAAGAGCTTTTCGCGCCACAGCGCCATGCCGTCGCCGAAGGTCGGGATGACGGTGTCGCGGCTGAGGAAATAACTCGTCTGCATATCGTCGAGCTGCAGGCCCTGGCCCTGGATCAGCTGCAAGGCCTCGGGCACGTCGGGGTCGTTCTTGAAACCGAAGTGCAGCGTCACCTGCCAACACTCGTGGCCGAGGGGCTCGACCTCGCAGCGCCTGTCAAAGCCGATCCACGGCACCTCATGATGCTGCACCGTGACAAACAGGTTCTGCTCGTGCAGCACCTTGTTGTGCTTGAGGTTGTGCAGCAGCGCAAACGGCGTTGCGCCCTTTTCGGCGTTCAGGAATACAGCGGTGCCGCTGACCCGCTGCGGCGGGTGCAGGAAGATCGACGCCAGGAACGCGTCGAGCTCGATGGACTCGTCGCGCAGCCGCTTGTGCATCAACTGGCGGCCTTGTTTCCAGGTCGTCATCAAGGTGAACATCACGGCGCCGATGACCAGCGGGAACCAGCCGCCTTCGAGCACCTTGACCGCATTCGCTGCGAAGAAGACGAAGTCGATGACAAAAAAGACCCCGGTCGCCGCGATGCACAGCGGCAACGGCAGCTTCCAGCCAAAGCGGATCACGAAGAAGGTCATCACGGTGGTGATCGTCATGTCGATCGTCACCGCGATGCCGTAGGCCGAGGCCAGCGCACTGCTCGAGCCGAAGGCGACCACCGCGAGGACGATGCAGCCATAGAGCGCCCAGTTCACAAATGGCACATAGATCTGGCCGGTATCGCGCACGGAGGTGTGCACGATGCGCAGACGCGGCAGGTAACCGAGCTGGATCGCCTGCTTGGTGACCGAAAACGCTGCCGTGATCAGCGCCTGCGAGGCGATCACGGCAGCCAACGTGGCGAGCACGATGAGCGGGTACAGCGCCCACTGCGGCGCCATCTCGTAAAACGGGTTGTTGGCCTTTGCCGGCTCGCGCAGCAGCATCGCACCCTGGCCAAAATAGTTGACCACCAGGGCCGGCATCACGACCCAGAACCAGGCCAGCCGGATCGGCTTTTTGCCGAAGTGGCCGAGGTCGGCATACAGCGCTTCGGCGCCCGTCACACAAAGCACCACCGCGCCGAGGGCGACAAAAGCGACACTCGGTTCGCGGGCCATGAAGCCCAGCGCGTGGTGCGGCGACAGCGCGACCAGCACGGCAGGGTGGGCAGCGATATGCGGCAGGCCGAGCAGCACCAGCGCTGCAAACCACAGCAGCGTGATCGGGCCGAAAAAGCGCCCCACTGCACCGGTGCCAAAACGCTGCGCCGCAAAGAGCAGCGTCAGCACGACCAGCGTCACCGGCACGATGAAGCGGTGCAGCCCGGGCGCGGCAACCTCGAGCCCTTCGACCGCCGACAGCACCGAGATTGCCGGCGTGATGACGCCGTCGCCAAAAAAGATCGCGGTGCCGAAGATGCCCACGATCAGCAGCCGCCGGCGCAGCACGGGCCGGTCGCGCACCGCCTGCGAGGCCAGCGCCAGCATCGCGATCAGGCCCCCTTCGCCATGGTTGTCGGCACGCAGGATCAGGACCACGTACTTCACCGAGACGATCACGGTCAGGGTCCAGAACACCAGCGACAGGATGCCCAGGATGTTGTCGGCACTCAAGGGTACCCGGCCGTGGGCAAAAACCTCTTTCAGCGCGTACAGCGGGCTGGTGCCGATATCGCCATAAACGACGCCGATCGCGGCCAGCGTGAGGGCGGCAAGGGCGGAGCGGCTGCGGGCGGGGGAGTCGGTTTGCACAGAGGCGGCGGGCGCGCCGGCCATGACTGACGAAGGCGCGGATTGTGCCCGGGATTGTGCTGCGGCGATGCGGGGCGGCTTCGGGCGTCGGGCGTCAGGTCAGCAGCGCCGAGGCAAACGACGCACCGCGCCGGGTGCGCGCGAGTTCGTCGCGCGGCCACCAATGTGCGGCGCGCGCCAGCGATGCCGCATAGGGCTCACCGGGATGCTGGCAGCGGTAGCCAAAAGCCGTGGCGCGGCTGGGTGGCAATGGCGAGCCTTCGGCATCGGCGACCGCGTGAAAGATCTCGAACCACGGGCGGTCAGCGGCCAGGCCGATGCGGATCATCGTCATCAGGTCTCCGGGGCCGATCCACGAACCCGGCTCGACATCTTCGACACGTGCGGCGAGCGCGCCGATGCGCAGGCAGGTCACCGCCATGCCATGGCGTTCGGCATAAACGCGGCACAGCGCTTCACCGTGCAGCTTGCTGGCGGCGTAGTGGCCGTCCGGCCGCGGGGGCATCGTTTCGTCGATCGCGGCATCACGTTCGTACAGGCCCATCACATGCATCGAACTGGCGAAGATGAAGCGCGAAACGCCGGCCGCGGCGGCGCTGCGCAGCAACTGCGCCAGCGCGAGGGAGTTGCTGCCGATCAGGTCTTGCACCGACGCCTCTTTGCTGTGACCGGCCAGGTGCACGATGGCGTCGACGCCTTGCACGACACGGTTGCAAGTGGCGGCGTCGGTGAGGTCGGCATGCTGTGCGCCGTGCGCCGCGCGATCAACTTCGCGCAGCGCAAACGGTTCACGCCGCAGCAAGGGCAGCAGCAGCTGCGCCGCCGCCCCGCTGGCGCCGGTGACGAGCAGCTGGCGCACCGGCTGCGCGAAGTCGCGCAGCTTGGTTGGCGCCGCTGCGCCGGCGCCCGGGGCTAACGGCGCACCCGAGCTGCGACGCAGCAGTCGCGACCGATATCTGGCGACCCACGACGTGATCGACGAAGCCCTCATCGCTGCGCGCTATTCAAGGCGTGGTGGCTGTAGCGGCTGGCGCCGCGGCGGCGCGCCGCTTGCGGTCGATCGCCTTCTTGAACGCCATCAACGCGGTGGCGCAATGTTCCTGGTTGCTCAGCCCGGCGGTCATGTTCGCGCCATGGCGCCGCACGCACAAGGTGACCTGCGGCAGGCGCTCGGCGGGCAGGCCACTTTCACGCAGCCGGTTGTACCAGTCGGTGTCTTCGCCAAAACGCATCGAGTGGTCGAACAGGCCGACACGCTCGAAGGCCTGGCGGCGGTACAGGCCGGCCCCGATGTAGTACGGGAACGACTCGGCCGGATTGCCCTGGCGCTCGAACTCGCCGCTGGCCGGGTCCAGCGTCAGCATCTGCGCATGACCGTGGGCGACCACGAGCTCGGGCCGCGCCGCCAGCGCCGCGCCCAAAGCGCGCAAGTTGTCTGCGGGCCAGAGGTCGTCGACATCGAGAAAGGCAATGTAGTCACCCGAAGCGTCGCGGATGCCGCGGTTGCGTGCCGCCGCCGGGCCGGCGTTGTCCTGGCGGAAAAAGCGCACGTCCACCGGCAGTGCGGCAACCGCGGCTTCGAGTTCGTCGCTGGAGCCGTCGTCGACGACGATGATTTCCAGGCAGGGGTAGTTCTGCGCCAGGATGCTGCTGATCGCCTGGTGGATGAAGTGCGCGCCGTTGTAGACCGGCACGATGACGCTGATCAGCGGTGGCTGGGCGGGCGCTTCGTTCGCCTTGTCGTCGGCCCGGGACTGCGCGCGCTCGCGCAGCGCGGCATCGTCGAGTGCCAGCAGATCGCGGATCGCCTGCACCACACGCGCCGGATCGCTGCCGAGATGGATCTCGAAACCAGGCAGGCGCTGGATCATGCGCTCGATGAAGTCCTGCGTCTGCTGGCCGGCGTAGGGCAGCTGCGACAAGGTCGTGAACGCCGCGGCGCGGCTCAGCGTCAGGCGGTCGGCGGGCACCAGGTCGGTGTGCGGCTGGGCAAAAACACGCGGTGTGAGCACGGCGCGCAGCGGCATGCCGCGCAGGATCTGCGGCTCGAAGTCGGGGTACAGCTGCATCACCGCTTTTTCGCCGTCCACCGACGGCAGGTTGGTGACATGTGGCGCCAGCGACGGGAACTTGACCACATCCTGGGCGTTGAGCTTGGCCGTGCTGTACAGGCTGTAGACCATCGGTGTCGGCTCCAGGCGCACCGCGAGGTAGTCGTCGGCGGCATAGGACAGGCCGTAGACCAGCGAGGTCAATGCGGTCGTCGACTTGCCGACCCCACCCTTGCCGGTGATCAGCACTGCGCCGTCGGCGCTGCCGACCGCGGCGGCGTGCAGCAGTTGCGCGCCGCTGCGCTCCAGGCACCAATGCAACATCGTGCGCAGCGGCGAGGCTTTGGTCCAGTAGGGCAGCTGTGCGGTATCGCGAATCCAGAAGACACCGACACCCGATTCGAGGTCCATCACGTTGACCGAATATTCGATCCAGTGAAAGGCGGTGCGGTAGCGCTCGCTGGTGAAACCCCAGAGATCACCGCGGTCGGTGAAGTGGTCGCGCGAGCAGGGTGGTGGCGGGATCGTGACGCCGCTGGAGCGGCCGTCCCAGACATGCACGGTGGTCTGTGCCGGCCCGCCGTCGTGCACGACCAGATGGCGCAGCGCGGGCAGCAACTCGGCCTGCATCGTCGGCCCGGCGAAGACCAGGTCGATGCGCAGGCCGGCGACTTCGAGCGCCACGGTCTGGCTGCCGACGGCGGCCTCGGCGGCCTTGGTGGCGGCCATCACGGCGTCAAAAAATGCAGCTTGTTCTTCTTCGGTTCTAACGGCGTAGTCCATCGGGTACTTCCTGAAATCGGCGGAGAGATCGGGGCGAGCTTGGGGATCAGGCGGCGATGTGCAATGCGACTGGCGCCGGTGCCGGTTCGGCAGCCGGTGGTGGCACGCGCGCCAGGCGGCCATCGCGCAGTTCGTAGGTGCGGTGGACCAGGTCCAGCACCCGCGTGTCGTGGCTGACGAGGATGATCGTCGGCGAATCCTTCAGCCGCGCCAGCGCCTGCATCAGCTCGGCCACCGCTTGCACGTCGAGGTGGTTGGTCGGTTCGTCGAAGATCAACGCGCGGGGCGAACGCAGCAGCGCGCGTGCGATCGCGATGCGCTGGCACTCACCGCCTGAAAGTGTGGTGCCCGAGTCACCGACGATGGTCTCGTAACCCAGCGGCAGCGCGGTGATGAAGTCGTGCGCGCCGGCGAGTTTGGCCGCGGCGATCACCTTGTCTTCGGGCACATCGGGGTTGCCGTAACAGAGGTTGCTGCGCACCGTGCCAAAAAAGAAACCCGACTGCTGCATGACGACGCCGATCTGGCGTCGCAGCGCGCTGGTGTCGAGGGTTTCATAGGCATGACCGCCGCTGCGCACCATGCCGGCATGCGGGCGCACCAGGCCGAGCAGCATCTGCAGCAAGGTCGTCTTGCCGGAGCCGTTGGCACCGATGATGGCGACCCGCTCACCGGGCGCGATCTTCAAGTCGAGGCCTTGCAGCACCGGCGCTTCAGGGTAGCCGAAGGAGACACCTTCAAGCTCGACGCCGCCATCAAAATCGATCAGGCCGCTGCCGGTGTAGACCGCGCGCGGATCGGGCTCGAGCAGGGCGCCAAGCTTGTCCATCGACAGGCCCGCCGAGACGATATCGGCGCTGCCGCGCGAGACCGTCGACATCGCACCGTTGAGGAGCGTCGCGCCAAAGTAAAACGCCAGCAGTTCGCCAATCGTCAAGCGCCCCTGCGCGACTTGCAGGCCGCCAAAGACCAGCAGCACGATGCCGGCGACGCCGGTCACCGCGGACTGCATCTGGCCGTGCACCGCAAAGCTCCACGACATCTGTTCACCGTCCTCGGTCAGGCGGCGCAGGTGCGCTTTCTGGCGCGCCAGCTCTTCGCGCTCGTACCCCTGGGCGCGGGTCAGGTCGATCTGCCGCAGCACAAACGAGACCCCTTTGTTGAAGGCTTCGAAGGCCGCCTGGAAATGGGCCACGTCACGCCGCACGCCGCGGTTGGTCAGGCGCGCCGCGCCCCACAGCGCGGGGACCACCAAGGCCACGAGCAGCACCAGCAGCGGGCTGTAGATCAGCAGCACGGTGAACAAGGCCAGGCTCGAAAAGACCGCCGGCAACACGTTTGACAGCGCGCCGTTGCAGACCACGTCGATGCGTTCGCTTTCCTGCACGATGCGGTTCTGCAGGCGATCGATCTCATTGCGGCTGAGGCCCTCGCGGGTATTGGCATAGATGCGGCTCAAGAGGTCTTCACGCAGGCCAAGCACCGCGCTTTTGATCATGTGCACGACGCGGCGACGCAAGAACAGCGACACCCCGATGACCGCCAGCCGGATCAACACGATGCCGGCGCCGACGATGAACAGCAGGCCGATGTCGAGCTGCGGGATCGCGCGGTCGAAGACCAGCCGCACCAGCCACAGCACCGGCAGCACTGACAGCGACAGCAGCGCCGCCGCAGCGGCGTGGAGCAGCAGGCCGGTGCGGTGCGGCCGCAGGTAGGGCAGGAACAGCTGCCACGGCCGCCGCTCGGCGGCTGCGTGCTGCAAGGGGTCAGCCGACATGGGGGCGGTGCGGTCGGTTCGCGCGATGCGCGAACAGGGCGTGCAGCGGGCGCCGAACGAGTCTGGAGTAGATGCCGTAGAGGACAAAAGGCACCAGGTCGCGGATGCGCTTCCGACCCCACGAATAGCGCAGGTACTCGAGAAAGCCAAACAGCCAGGTCAGCCGGCCGCCGGGCGGTGCCCGCCGCCCGAAGCGGGCCAGCGCCAACGCCAGTGGGCCGAGGACGGTGTTGTAGATATCGTCCTGGTTGCGCAGGATCGTGCGCTCTTCGATGCGCTGCAGCCAGTCGCGTGGGTGGGTCTGCAGCATGACGATGACCGATTCGGGAACCGGAGCGTCGAAGTGGCTGCGCAGATATCGCAGCGCGATGCCGACCCGGTGGGTGAGCCGGTAATCGCGGGCAAAGGCAACGAACGAGTGCCAGTCGATGTCGGCCGGCCGCTGGCGCATCACCTGCATCGCGTCAGGCACCCAGCGCACCGGCGGCTCGAGGTTCCAACGCATGCCATGGATCAG
>JANOKR010000332.1:0-11730 GCA_031419315.1 Betaproteobacteria bacterium | reverse complement strand
GTCGCGGATCTGCTGCTCACTGGCGTTCGGGTTGTCGCCGAGCAGTTGCACCGCCGACATCACCATACCCGGGGTGCAGAAGCCGCACTGCAGGCCGTGGCATTCACGAAAGGCGGCCTGCATCGGGTGCAGTTCGCCGTTGACGCCCAGGCCTTCGATCGTCGTGATCTCGGCGCCCTGCGCCTGCACCGCGAGCATCGAGCAGGACTTCACTGCGCGGCCGTTCATGTGCACCGTGCAGGCACCACACTGCGCGGTGTCACAGCCGACATGGGTGCCCGTGAGTTGCAGGTTGTCGCGGATGACTTGCACGAGCAGGGTGCGGGGGTCAACACTGACCGCGACGGCTTTGCCGTTGACGGTGAGGGAGATGGGAACAGTCACGGGAACACTCACGATGGACTCCTTGGGTTCGTCGCCACGGGCGTGCGTGGGGGGAGGCGCATTCTTGGATTGCGCGAGGGCCCTGCACAGCGCGGGCTTTCCCTGATCGACCCGTCATCTTGGCGTGGTGGTGCCCCGCCGTGGAACAGATCGATTGCAGGCCGGCGCGATTCCTGGCTACATCGCGCAGGATCGAAAGCCGGCGAACAGGTCGTCGCGGCTGGCACCGACAAAACGCCGCGCGCGTGGATGACGGCAGCGTGACACCGCCCACGACGATGCGCCTCGCAGCACACGCGCTGCGGGCTCGGCGTTGGTCGCCACTGTCGAACCTGGCAGTGGCGAGAACCCGGCCACGCCGGCGCTGTCGCCGCCCGGCCAGGCGCGGGCGCTGCCGCCGACCCATTCGGCGACATCGCCCCAGACAAAGCCGCGCGACGCCGCGGTGCAGGCGGCAAGCTCCCACTCGGGTTCGGTGGCTAAGCGCCGGCCAGCCCAGCGGCACCAGGCATCGGCTTCGTACCAACTCAAGTGCACGGCGGCCTGCGCTGCCGGCGCGCGCTGCATTGCGCCACGGCGCCGCAGCAGCACGCCGCCGCGCAGTTGTTCGACACCACGCGGCGCGCGGCGGCCTTCGGCCTGCGCCCAGGCCCAGCCGGCGGCCGACCAGAGCCGGCAGTCGTCGTAACCGCCGTCTTCGGCAAACTCGATATACCTGGCCCAGCTCACCGGCTGCGCGTCGATCTCGCATTCGGGCAGTTCGACGGCATGCGCCCAGCGTTCGTTCGGCGGCACCAGCCCGCCGGGTTGCGAGCCGAGCATGAAAACCCCTGCCGGCAGCCACAGCGGCGCGCGCTGGGCGCGTGCCGGCGGCGGGCCGCAGGGATGGGCTTCGTCGCCGGCGTTGACATCGAGCCACTGCGCCGCAACCGCCAGCGTTTCTGCGAGGCGGTCTTCGTGGAGCAGCGCGAGGCGGAAAAAATGCAGCGCGGCATCGGTCTCGTCATTGCTGGCCAGCAGCTCCAGCGTGACCTCCAAAGTGTCGGCCAGGTAGGTGCGCAGGGTGCTCGCGTCGGGCGCCGCATCGGTCGCACCTGCCGACTCGCTGCCGGACGTGGGCGACGATGCTGCGGCGCTTTCGATCCGGCCGTCAAACCAGTCATCGGCCCGCGGTTCCAACGAGGCCAGCCGCGGCGCATTGCTGTCGGCCACTTCGCCCTGCCCACGGCGCAGGTTGCGGGCGATCCAGTACTCGGCGAACCAGCCGGCACGACCGAGCAAGCGCCAGGGCAGCGCCGGGTGCCCCGCAGCGCCACCGAGCTGGCCGGCGGCCTCGAACGCCGCGAGCCAGCGCAGGGTGCGGTTGCGGGCATCGATCAGAGCCAGCGACAACAGTTCGCGGCCGGCGCGGCGCGTCGATTCCGCATCGTCAAGATTGGCTGCAAGATGCAGTCGGGTCGGGTCCATGCGGCGATTCTGGCAGCCACCGGCCAACCGGCACCGGCCCTGCCGCCCACGGTCAGTGCCACATTCGCGAACGCGCCTTCGCAACAACCCGATGGCGACAGCCGGTTTGCACCCGCACATTCGCAACATGGGTTGCCATTGCCCTGGCCGCTGCGTAACCTGCGCTCTGATCAATCCAACGGAGGCCGGGTCATGACGGTTTCGCCGCTGCGCCGCACAACAGTGCTTGCCACGCTCGTCGTCCTGATGGCCACGGTGGCCTTGGTGTCCTGCGGTGGCGGCGGTGGTGAATCGCCAGCACCCGCGCCACCACCGCCGGCGGCGTCAGCCTGGCGGGTGCTGGCGAGCATGAGCGTGCCACGCCAGGAGTCTGGTGTTGCGCTGCTCAATGGCGAGGTTTATGTCGTCGGCGGCTTCAACGACAAAAGCGAAGTCGTGCCCGACGTCGATGTCTACAACCCAACCAGCGACAGCTGGCGCAAGGTGGCGCCATTGCCGCAGCCGATGCACCACCCGAATGTGGCGGTTGTTGGCGGGCGCTTGTATGTCACCGGCGCGATGATCGAGCTGGGCTTCGTCGCCGTCGGCACGACGCTCGAATACGACCCGCCAAGCAACACCTGGCGGGCCCGCACTTCGATGCCCGCCGGCACCCAGCGTGGCGCGGCGGCGACCGCGGCGATCGACAACCGCATCTATGTCGCCGGCGGCCTGCGTGGCGGCACCGCGGTGAACCAGTTTTCGGTCTACGACCCAGCCACCGACAGCTGGCAGGCCTTGCCGGCGATGCCCACCGTGCGCGACCATCTGGTTGGCGCCGCGGTGGGCGGCCGCCTCTACGCGATCGGCGGGCGCAACGGGTCGACGCAGCGTGCGCAGGTCGAAATTTTCGACCCCGCCGCCGGCAGCTGGTCGGCGGGTGCATCGATGCCCACGGCGCGCGGTGGTTGCATGGGCGCGGTGATCAATGGGCGCATCGTGGTCGTTGGCGGTGAGGGCAATGGCGCGGTGGCCACCGGCATCTTCAGCCAGAGCGAGCTTTACGACCCGACGAGCAACCTGTGGACCACGCTCGAGCCGATGCGCACGCCACGCCACGGCACCGGCGCGGCGGCCCTCAACGGCGACCTGTTTGTGCCTGGCGGCGCGACGACACAGGGTTTTGGCGCGGTCGCGACGCACGAAGCGCTGCGGCTGTAGCCAGCGCCGCCCTCGATCGCGGCGCGATGCGGCGCGATGCGGGAACCTACAGCCGCTCGATGCGTGCGTACGCGCTGTGGTTGTGGATCGACTCGATATTCTCGACATCGACCGCATACCGGCGCACCCGCGCGTCGGCGTTGAGCTTGAGGGCCACGTCACGCACCAGGTCTTCGACAAATTTCGGGTTTTCGTAAGCGCGTTCGGTGATCCACTTTTCGTCGGCACGTTTGAGCATCGGCCAGATCTCGCTCGACGCGCTGTCTTCGGCAAACCGCACCAGTTCGTGCCATTCGATCGGCTGCGTGGCGGGTTCGGCGATATCGACGCGGATGGTCACGATCGAGCGCTGGTTGTGCGCGCCGTAGTCGGAAATCTCTTTTGAGCAGGGGCACAGGGTCTTCACCGGCACACCGACTTCCATCCACACCGTGGCCTGGCCCGCGCGCGTCTCGGCGATCCAGCGGCCCTGGTAGTCGAGCAGGCTGCCCAGGCCCGAGACCGGCGCACGCTTGCGCAAAAAGAAGCTGAAAGCGGCTTCGATGCGGCCTTCGGCGGCGCCCAGGCGCTGCAGCATGTCGGCGTGGCGCGCGACGAGCGTGGCGGCATCGAGCGGCACGTCCAGCGCATCCAGCCAGGCGACGACGCGCGACATGTGGGTGCCCTTTTTTTCCGCCGGCAGCGCGACGTCGAGGTTCCACATCGCCGCCGTCGACTGCACCGCACCGGCGACACGCAGTTGCAGCGGATAACGCACATCCTTCACGCCAACACGCTGGATCGCGAGGTGGCGCTCGTCACGTGCGCTCTGGGTGTCGGGGATGTGCAGCGCCCCGGTCGGGTTGGTCATGGATTCGCGGTTGAACAATCGGACTGCAGAGCATGACACCGAACAGCGGTGGCAGTCGTCATCAGGGTGACAGCGGGGCGGAAGCGGAGTCGGATGCGAGGTCGCGCGCCAGCGGCTTCAGGCATTCGCCGCCGGGCGCACGAGCTGCAGCGGGCTGCCAAAACGTTTGACGATCGACTGTTCGATGCCGGCCGCGTCAAGCCCGCACAAGGCCAGCAGTTTGGCCGGGTCGCCATGTTCGACAAACTGGTCCGGCAGGCCGAGCATCAACAAGGGCACTGGCAGCGATGCCGCAACCAGCGCCTCGGCCACCGCGCTGCCCGCGCCGCCCATCGTGCAACCTTCTTCGACCGTCACCACAGCCTCGTGCGAACGGGCCAGCCGGGTCACCAGATCAACGTCGAGCGGCTTGATGAATTTCATGTCGACGACGGTGGCGTCGAGCTTGTCGGCCGCCGCCAGCGCAGCATGCAGCAGCGTGCCAAAGGCCAGGATCAGGATCCGCCGGCCTTCGCGCCGGATCTCGCCTCTGCCCCAGGGCAACTCGGTCAGTTCGGCCTGCGGCTCGACCCCCGCGCCGGCACCGCGCGGATAACGCACCGCCACCGGGTGGTTGCGCCGGAACGCGGTCGTCAGCGCCTTGCGGCACTGGTCTTCGTCGGAGGGCGCGATGAGCGCCATATTCGGCACACAGCGCAGGTAGGCGATGTCATAGGCGCCAGCATGGGTTGGCCCGTCGGCGCCGACGATGCCGGCGCGGTCGAGCGCAAAAACCACCGGCAGATTCTGGATCGCGACGTCGTGGATCAACTGGTCGTAAGCGCGCTGCAAAAACGTCGAGTAGATCGCGACCACCGGTTTGAGGCCTTCACAGGCCAGGCCGGCGGCGAAGGTCACCGCATGCTGCTCGGCAATGCCGACGTCGTAATAACGCTTCGGGAACCGTTTGTGAAACTCGACCATGCCCGAACCTTCGCGCATCGCCGGGGTGATGGCCACGAGGCGGTTGTCGGCCGCGGCCATGTCACACAGCCAGCTGCCAAAAATCTGGGTGAAGGTCGTCTTGCCCGGTGCGGCCTTGGCAAAACCCTGCGCCGGGTCGAACTTGGCCGATGCGGCGTGGTACTTCACCGGGTCGGCCTCGGCGGGCTCGTAACCGCGGCCTTTTTTGGTCACCACGTGCAGGAACTGCGGGCCGCGTTTGTCGCGCAGATTTTCCAGCGTCGGGATCAGCGAGTCGAGGTCATGGCCGTCGATCGGGCCGACGTAGTTGAAGCCGAACTCTTCGAAGATGGTGCCCGGCACGACCATGCCCTTGGCATGTTCCTCGAAGCGCCGCGCCAGCTCGAACAGTGGCGGTGCGCCGCGCAGCACGCTTTTGGCACTTTCGCGCGCGGCCGAGTAAAAACGCCCACTCATCAGCCGCGCCAGGTATTTGTTCAGCGCACCGACCGGCGGGCTGATCGACATGTCGTTGTCGTTGAGCACGACAAGCAGGTCAGCCAGCACGCCGGCGTTGGACACCCCGCCGTTGTTGAGGGCCTCGAAAGCCATCCCGGCGGTCATCGCGCCGTCGCCAATGATGGCCACCGCCTTGCGTTCGATGCCCTGGTGTTTGGCCGCCATCGCCATGCCCAGCGCCGCCGAGATCGAGGTGCTCGAGTGGGCCGTGCCGAAGCTGTCGTATTCGCTTTCTTCGCGGCGCGGAAAACCGGCAATGCCACCGAACTGGCGCAGGCTGTGCATGCGGTCGCGGCGGCCGGTGAGGATCTTGTGCGGATAGGTCTGGTGGCCGACGTCCCAGACCAGCCGGTCATGTGGTGTGTTGAAGACGTAGTGCAGCGCGATCGTCAGCTCGACGGTGCCCAGGTTGCTGCCGAAGTGGCCGGTGGTCTGGCTCACCGTGTCGACGACCTGCTGGCGCAGTTGCACCGCCAGCTGCTTGAGCTGCAAGCGCGACAGCCGGCGCAGGTCAGCCGGGCTGTTGATCGATTCGAGCAGGGTCAGGGTGGTCATGGGGTCCGGTGGGCGCGGGGCCGGGGTCAATTGTCGCGCTCGACGACCTTGTCGGCCAGGATCGCCAGCGCGGTCGCCCGCTGTAGGCCCGACCGCGGCAGCGCGGCCAGCGCTTCGTCACGCAGCCGCAGCGCGTAGGCCTGCGCGGCAGGCAGGCCGAGCACCGAGACGTAGGTGGGTTTGTTGTGGTCCAAGTCCTTGCCCGCGGTCTTGCCCAGGGTCTCCGACAGGCCGGTGACATCCAGAATGTCGTCGACGACCTGGAAGGCCAGCCCGATCGCGGCCCCATAGTCTGCCAGCGCTGCGCGCGCCGCCGTGGTGGCCTCGCCACAGGCGGCGCCCATCATCACGCTGGCTTGCAACAAGGCGCCGGTCTTGCGCCGGTGCATGTCGCGCAACGCCGCTTCGCTCAAGGGCTGGCCGATGCTGGCGAGGTCGATCGCCTGGCCGCCGGCCATGCCGGCATGGCCGGCGGCGCGGGCGAGCAGCGCGCACAGGCGGGCCTGCAGCGCGGCGGGAATCGGCCCCGCGCGCCTGTCTTCGTCAGCGATCGGCGTCAGCACTTCGAAAGCCAGCGCCTGCATCGCGTCGCCAGCGAGCATCGCCTGCGCCTGGCCGAACTTCACATGCACGGTGGGCTTGCCGCGCCGCAGCACGTCGTTGTCCATGCACGGCATGTCGTCGTGGACCAGCGAGTAGGCGTGGATCAACTCCACCGCCACCGCGGCGCGCAGCGCCGCTTTTTCGTCGCCCTGCACCGATTCGCAGGCCGCGAGCACGAGCAGCGGACGCAGGCGTTTGCCGCCATCAAGCACGCCGTAACGCATCGCCTCGCCCAGGCCGGCAGGGACCTCGGCGGGCACCCAGGCCTCAAGCGCCAACTCGACGGCCTGCATGCGCTCTTGCGCCCAATCGTTGAAGCCGGCCGCTTCCAGCAGGATCGACGCCATCAACCCGGCGACCACGCTTTGAGCTGGCCGTCTTCGAGCACCTTGACCTGCTCTTCCACGGCCTTGAGCCGGCCCCGGCAATAGTCGAGCAGGACCGCGCCACGCTGGTAATTGTCGAGCAGGCGCTCCAGCGGCATCTGGCCGCCTTCCATCGCGGCTACGAGCTGTTCGAGTTCGGCCACCGCGGCTTCGTAGCTGCTGGGGTCGGTGCTGCTGCTGTCTTTGGGGGTTCGGGCCATCTCGGCTGGACAAGTCAATCGCGAATTCTATGTCGGGCCTCCGGGCCGCCCGGCGGGCGCTGGGTAGAATCAGCCCGCCCTGCGGATGGCTCTTGAGAGCACCCCCCGGCCGACGACTACGTCGTCCGCCCCCCGAGGGGGTATGAGCAAAGTGGCAGAGCCACATTTGCTCATGAGCCCACGTCCGTGGGGTTTTTTGCCCCGACTCACCCGCAGGGCCACCGGGTGGGGGTTCGACATTTCATGGAGATCCTGTGGATCATGTCCGACCTGAGCGCCCCTCTCGAAGCTCTTGAGCGCAGCCGCTCACAACTGTCCGTCAGCAGTTATTTTGATGTGAGGCTGTTCGAAGCCGAACAGAAACATATCTTCAAGGACCACCCGCGTTACCTCGGGCATGCCGCCGGTGTGCCCGCGGTGGGCGACTACCTCGCGCTGCGCCAGGAAGGCGAAGGGCGCGCGCTGGTGCATACCGGCGCCGGGGTCGAGCTGGTGTCCAACGTCTGCCGGCATCGCCAGGCGGTGATGTTGCGCGGCCGCGGCCACACCGGGCAGCACATCGTCTGCCCGCTGCACCGCTGGACCTATGGCCTGGCCGGCGAGCTCGTCGCCGCGCCACACTTTGATCGCGACCCCTGCCTGGCGCTGCGCAACTATCCGGTGCAACAGTGGAACGGCCTGGTCTTCGAAAACGGCGCCGGCGCGCGCCAGATCCCAACCGACCTGGCCGGCCTGGGCGTGGCCGCGGAGCTGGACTTTTCGGGCTTCCGCTATCACTCGTCGCACCTGCACGAGTGTGACTACAACTGGAAGACCTTCATCGAGGTCTACCTGGAGGATTACCACGTCGGCCCGTTCCACCCCGGGCTGGGGCGCTTCGTCGACTGTGGCGACCTGCACTGGGAATTTGCCGACCACCATTCGGTGCAGACGGTGGGTGTGCACAAGGCGCTCGAGCGCCCGGGCAGCGACATCTACCGGCGCTGGCACGACGCCGTGCTGGCGCACCGCGGCGGTCAGCCGCCGGCGCATGGCGCGATCTGGCTCACGCTGTACCCGACGGTGATGGTCGAGTGGTATCCGCAGGTGCTGGTGGTGTCGTCACTGCACCCGCGCGGGCCGCGCAAGACGCTCAACCTGGTCGAGTTTTTTTACCCCGACGAGATCGTCGAGTTCGAGCCGGACTACATCAACGCGCAGCAGGCGGCGTACAAAGAAACCGTGCTTGAAGACGACGAGATCGCGCAGCGCATGGACGCCGGCCGGCACGCGCTGATGATGCGCGGCGACGACGAGACCGGCCCCTACCAGAGCCCGCTTGAAGACGGCATGCAGCATTTCCACGAGTGGTACCGCAGGGTGATGGCCGACAGCCTGCGATGAGTGCAGCGGTCGCGCCGCGCGGCAGCGCCGCAGCGCCGCTGCTGATGCTCGTCGCCTCGCTGCTCTTCGCGCTGATGGGCGTGTGTGTCAAGTGGGCCGCGGCGCTTTATCCAGCCGGCGAGATCGTGCTCTATCGCTCGCTCGTCGGTGCGGTGCTCATCGTGATGATGGCGCGTTGGCGCGGTATCGGGTTGCGCACCAAGTTGCCGGCGATGCATTTCTGGCGCAGCGCCAGCGGCGTCGCGGCGCTGGTGTTGTGGTTCTACGCGCTCGGCGGGTTGCCGCTGGCCACCGCGATGACCCTGAACTACATGTCGTCGGTGTGGATGGCCTTGTTCCTCATGTGCAAATGTGGCTTTGCCACTTTGCTCATCCCCCGCGGGGGGCGGCCGGCTTCGGCCGGCCTCGGGGCGCCTATCGGCGGCAGCGTGCTGCTCGGCCGCGGCGCTATCGACGGCCGGCTGGTGGCGGTCGTCGGCATCGGCTTTGCCGGCGTCGCACTGGTGCTGCGGCCGACGATCGACCAGCAGCAGCTCTGGTTTGGTGTCACCGGCCTGCTTTCCGGCGTGCTCGCGGCGATGGCGTATTTGCAGCTCACCGTGCTCGGCCGCGCCGGCGAGCCCGAGGAGCGGGTGGTTTTTTACTTCTCGCTCGGTGGTGCCGCAGTCGGCGTGTTGACCCTGCCCTTCACCGGCGGCCTGACCGCGCACACCCCCCGCGGCGCGTTGCTGCTGCTGGCGATCGGCCTGCTCGCCGCGGTGGCGCAGCTGATGATGACGCGGGCGTACACGATCGGGCGCACGTTGACGAATGCAACGTTGCAGTATTCGGGCATCGCTTTTGGTTTTATCTTGGGTGTGCTGCTGTTCGACGAGGTCGTGACCACGATGGCGCTCGCCGGCATGGCCCTGATCGTGGTCGCCGGCATCGGCGCGACACTGCTGCGCACCCGCAGCGTCGCGGTTGACACCAGCGACGACGGCGCGCCGCCAACACAAACCTGAATCGGAGCTGCTTGTGATGCCTCACCAGACCCTGATCGATGTTGCAACCCTGCGCACGCTGCTGGCGTCATCGACGCCGCTACTCCTGCTCGATTGCAGTTTCGATCTTGCTGACACCGATCAGGGCGAGCGCCGCCATGCCGCCGGCCATCTGCCCGGATCGCACTATGTGCATCTGGACCGCGACCTCGCGGCGCCCAAACATGCCGCCGGCCCGCTATCGGCGCAGTTCACCGGGCGCCATCCGCTGCCCGGGCGCGCGGACTTTGCGCGGCGTGCCGGCCAACTCGGTGTGCGGCCGGGTTTGCAGGTGATCACCTTCGACGGCGAAAGTGGGGTCTACGCCGCGCGTGGCTGGTGGATGCTGCGCTGGATCGGCCATGCCGACGTGGCGGTGCTCGACGGCGGCATCAACGCCTGGCTGGCCGGCGGTGGCACGCTGACCAGCGCCACGAGCCCGCCACCGGTCGCGGCGCCGCCCTACCCGCAGGGCGAAACGACGATGCCGGTGGTCGACGCCGCAACGCTGCTGGCGTCCATCAACGCGCCCAAGTCGCCCGGGTCGGCGACGCCAAGATCGGGCGCCGCCTTGCAACTGCTCGACGCCCGCGCGCCGGAGCGATTCCGCGGCGAGACCGAAGCGCTGGACCCGGTGGCCGGACATATCCCGGGTGCCTCGAACCGACTATTCAAACTCAACCTGCAGGCCGACGGCCACTTCAAGCCCGCGGCACAGTTGCGCGAAGAATTTGACCTCCTGATGAGCGGCCGGCCCGAAGACGTCGTGCATCAATGTGGCTCCGGCGTGACTGCCTGCCACAACCTGCTGGCGATGGCGCATGCCGGGCTCGGCGGCTCGCGGCTGTATCCGGGTTCGTGGAGCGAATGGTGTGCCGATCCGGCGCGGCCGGTGGCTCAGGGTTGATCGGCGTCAAGTCCGGACTTAAGCTCAAGGGCCAGATTGTCGCCACCGAGCGGCGCCGCCGCTTCGACGTCTCATCACAAACGGAGGCCCGCCATGTACAAACGCATCCTCGTCCCCACCGACGGCTCGGACATCTCGGCCAAGGCCGTGCAGGCAGCGATCGGCATCGCGCGCATGAGCGGCGGCGCCTTGTTCACGCTCAGCGTCAAGGAGCCTTTTCCGTACAGCGCGATCTCAGAAATGCAGCCGGTGCCGCCGCAGGAGTATTACGACGCGCAGGAGCGCATCGCGGCGTCGCGGGTGAAGACGGCGGTGGACGCGGCTGCGGCGGCCGGCCTCGGCTGCCAGGCCCACACCGTCGAGGCGCTGCACCCCTGGGAGGCCATCGTCGACCATGCCAAAACGCAAGGCTGTGACCTCATCGTGATGGCCTCGCACGGCCGCCGCGGCCTGAGCGCACTGCTGCTTGGCAGCGAGACCCAACGCGTGCTCACACATTGCTCGGTGCCGGTGCTGGTCGTGAAATAACGCCTTGGGCGCTGGCTGATTCAGTGGCTGTGCAGCAGCCGGGTCGCCAGCACGACCAGGCCCAGGCCGGCGGCCAACCAGGCGATCTGCGCCACCGTTTCGCGCAAAGACAAACGCTGCTGCAATTGCGGCAACAGGTCGGCCACCGCGATATAGATAAAACTGCTCGCCGCGATCACCAGCAGGTAGGGAAACAGGCGCTCCCAGGGTTCGACCACAAAGTAGCCGAGCAAGCCGCCAGCGACCGCTGCCGCGCCCGACAGCATGTTGAACAGCAAGGCCTTGCGGCGGCTGAAACCCGCGTTCAGCAGCACGATGAAGTCGCCCGCCTCTTGCGGGATTTCGTGGGCCACGATCGCCAGTGCGGTGACCACGCCGAGGCCGGTATCGGCGAGAAAAGCCGCCGCGATGATCACGCCGTCGCAGAAGTTGTGGATGCTGTCGCCGACCAGCACGCTGTAGCCGCCGCGCCCGGCCTGCTGGGCGTCAAATTGATGGTGGTGGCCATGGCCGTCACCCTCGTGGTGGTGCACATGCCGGTAGAGCTCGGCCTTTTCGAGCAGCCAGAAAAACAGCAGGCCACCGAGCAGCGTCAGAAAAAGATCCTGCGGCGGTGTCGGGCCGGCAAAGGCCTCGGGCAAGACTTGCAGCAACGCCGTGCCCAGCAGCACCCCGGCCGACAGGCTGACCAGGTGCTTCACCAGATGGCCCAGCACCGACACGGTGAGGAAGGCCGCCAGCAGGATCGACAGCGCACCACCGGCGAAGGTGGCAAAGACAATGT
>JANOKR010000331.1:0-3098 GCA_031419315.1 Betaproteobacteria bacterium | reverse complement strand
AGCAGCGTGCGGGCGTGCAGTACCAGCGCCTGGCCGGCGGCAGTGGGCTGCACACCCCGCGCCTCGCGCGCCAGCAGCAACGCACCGAGCGTGTCCTCCATCGCCAGCACGCGCGCGCTGGCCGCCGCCAGCCCAAGCTGGGTGGCCTCGGCGCCGGCGGTGATGCTGCCCGACTCGACGACGTTGAGAAAGAGGCGAAGGTCGGTGAGGTCGAAGCGAAAGGTCACGACGGCGCTCTGGTCAACGAGCCTGCCTTCGGCTGCGCCGAAGGCAGGCTCCACATCTTGCGCATTTTCAAGCCCTCAGCGCCGGCGCAGACTTCTTTCACCGCGGGCCCTGGCTGCACGCGGAAACGAACGAAAAACAAACAAGGAACGCCATGATCGCAGCGCTTGCCGAATCGTCGAACTTCCACCAGCCGCCGATGTTGGTGCCGCTTGACGCCGCTGGCCCGCCCGAGCTGCCGGCCCTGCTGGCCGGGGTTGCGGCGGGCGAGCAGCGGGCGCTGGAGCGTTTTTATCGGCTGACGGTGGGCAAGGTGTACGGCCTGGCGCTGCGCATCGTGCGCTGTCGCGCCACCGCAGAAGAAGTGGCCGAGGACGTGTACGTCCAGGTCTGGCACCGCGCCGCCGCCTACGATCCGCAACGCGGCTCGCCGCTGGGCTGGGTCATGACGATCTGCCGCAGTCGCGCCATCGATGCCTGGCGCCGCACCGACCGGGCCATCGTCGATCCCGACCCGACCGAGCGGCTGGACGCGATCACCCAGCTGGCGCCGGGTTTGCAGGACCTGCTGCAGGCGAGCCAGGAAAGCGCCTCGCTGCACGCGGCGATCGCCCGGCTGCGCCCGGAGCAACGCCAGCTTCTCGGCCTGGCCTTCTTTCGCGGTCTCACGCATCAGGAGATCGCCGCCGCGGCCGATATGCCACTGGGCACAGTAAAGTCCCATATCCGCCGGGCGCTGGCCGTACTGCGCGAGGAGCTCGGCACGGAGTAGCTACGTGACCGCGCAAGACGATGCACCCCGATGACCCGACGCCGGCCTCGCCGGAAGACGAAGCCGCACGGCTGATGCAGGAAGAACTCGACCCCATCGCGCTCAAGTCTTGCCGGCGCGAAGCGCTGCTTCGGCGCATCGTCGAGCGCACCGGCGGCGAGCCGCCGCTGGCACCGGCACCGGCACCTACGCCAAAGACCGACTGACTGCCCGCAGTCACCGCCAGCGCCACCGCTTCGGCGATGTGCGTCGGCGCTTGTTGCGACCTGCCGCCGCGCGCGCCGTGACTGCCGTGACGGCCCTGCGAGTTTTCTGCGCCAAGGATGCCGTGCGTTCTGCGGCGGTGCCAGCCGGGCGAACTCTGTAAGTTTGCGCAGTCGCGTATCGCGGCGCCGGGGGTTTGTTTCATCGGTACGGGCCTTGCCTTCGCGCTGGCGCCCCATGCACCGCAAATTCAGCATAGGGCCTCGCCGTCGGGCGGTCAAACCCCGGTATGTGTGCCTGCCGCAGGTGCGTCGCCCTGCGTGCATCGGCCGACGCGGCGCGACCGGGTGGCTGGCCGACGCAGCGGCAATCGCCACGAAGCAGTGCCTCGACGCGCAGCCACGCGCAGCCTGGGGCCATCGCCCAGCGCGCGTAACATCGGCGCTCGGGTGGTGGCAGGACGGGGGACGACATGGGCAAGCGCATCGGCGCCAATTGGCTGAGAGCCGTCTGGCGTGACCGCCGCGCGGTCGCCGCGGCGGCTGCAATGCCGGGCCTGAATACCTGTCTGGCGCGAGCGCTCTTGGCGGCTGCGCTGAGCATCGCGGCGGGGCCCGCGGCTGCGGCCGATGACTCATCGAGCTACCCGACGCGCCCGGTCGTGATCGTCGTCGGGTTCGCGCCGGGCGGCGCCACCGACATCACCGCGCGGCTGTTGGCCGGCAGGCTCACGCAAGCGCTGGGCAAGCCCTTCATCGTCGAGAACCGGCCGGGAGCCGACTCCAATATCGGCACCGAACAGGTGGTGCGGGCCAAGCCCGATGGTTACACCCTGCTGATGGAGACGGTCGCCAACGCCACCAATATGGCCGTCTACAGACACCTCGGCTACGACACCGCGCGAGACCTCAGCCCAATCGTCCAGGTGATGTCCTCGCCCAGCGTCCTGGTCGTCACGCCATCCTTGCCGGTGACCGATCTGCACTCGCTGGTCGCATTGGCCAAGGCGCAGCCGGGCCGGCTGTCGTTCGCCTCATCCGGCACTGGCGGGGCCACGCATTTGGCGGGTGAACTGCTCAGTCTGCGGGCTGGCCTGAAGTTAGCGCACATCCCGTACAAAGGCGCCGCACCGGCAATCGCCGATGTCATTGCGGGCCATGTGTCGATGGGGTTCGTGACCTCGCTCGGCGCCATGGCGCAGATGCAGAGCGGTCAGTTGCGGCCGATCGCGGTGGCCCACTTCAGGCGACTGCCCGAGCTGCCCGATGTGCCGACGATGGCCGAATCGGGCATGGCCGACTTCGAGGTCAGCTCCTGGAACGGTCTGGCCGCACCCGCCGGCACGCCCCAAGTGGTCATAGACCGTCTCAATGCCGAGGTCAACAAGATCCTCGCCTTGCCCGAAGTGCGGCGGCAATTGCAGCTTCTGGGCGCGCAGGCCATCGGCGGTTCAACGAGGCAGTTTGCCAATCATGTGCAAGCGCAAATCCTGAAGTGGCGTGAAGTGGTCCGAAGCGCTGGCATTACGTTGGATTGATCTCTGCGCGTGCGCGGTGGACGATCCGCGAAGGTGCCTGGCGCGCTCAGGGCCGGCCACGCCCGAACGGGTTCGACATCGACGTGACGGGCGGCAATCGATCGTGCTGACTCGCTGCCCTGTTGGCAACTCGGGCCTGCGTCGGCAGGATCTGTTGCGCGCTTGACCGGCGCCGCAAGCCTTTGCGACGCGCCGTGCCAGCGGCCCCTTCAATGCACCTCACTGCCGCGGCTTGCGGCTCGTGAGCAGGGCCAGCAACTCGCCGACCATGCGGTTCGCAGCACCACGGTGGGCAGCGGCAAACTCAAACGCATTCCTGACCCAATCGTTGCGCGCCGGGTCGCTGACCAGCGCCACCGC
>JANOKR010000330.1:0-2157 GCA_031419315.1 Betaproteobacteria bacterium | reverse complement strand
GGCCGAGCAGCAGCACCGCCGCGCCGTTGATCGCCAGCAGCGCGCTGATGCCCGGCCCTTGCAGAATGGGCGTGGTGTCTTTGGGGGCGTCGAAGTACATCACCTTGACCACGCGCAGGTAGTAAAACGCGCCGATCAGCGAGAACATCACCGCGATCACGGCGAGCACGATGTAGGCCGTGATGTTGGTCGTGACCAGCGCCTGGATCACGGCGAGCTTGGCGAAGAAGCCAATCATCGGCGGCACGCCAGCGAGCGAGAACATGAACACCGTCATCGCCCCGGCGAGCCAGGGTTTGCGCTGGGCCAGCCCGGCGAGGTCGTCGATCTCTTCGCTCTCGAAGCCGTCACGGGCCAGGAACATCACGAGACCGAAAGTGCCCAGCGTGGTCAGCACGTAGGCCACGATGTAGAACATCGACGAGCTGTAAGCATTCGCCGCCGACAGGGTGTTGCCGCTGACGACACCGGCGCTCATGCCGAGCAGCACAAAACCCATCTGCGCGATGGTCGAGTAGGCCAGCATGCGTTTCAGGTTGCTCTGCGCAATGGCGGCCAGGTTGCCGACGACCAGCGAAGCCACCGACAACACGATCAACATCTGCTGCCAGTCGACGGCCACGCCGAGCATGCCTTCGACGAGCAAGCGGATCGTGATCGCGAAGGCAGCCAATTTAGGCGCGCCGCCGATGAGCAGCGTGACTGCGGTCGGTGCGCCTTGGTAGACGTCAGGCACCCACATGTGAAAAGGCGCGGCGCCAAATTTGAAGCCCAAGCCGGCGACGACAAAGACAGTGCCAAACACGAGCACGTCTTTGTTGATGCGGCCGGTGGCGATGGCCTCGAAAACTTTGGGGATCTCCAGGCTGCCGGTGGCGCCGTACATCATCGACAGGCCGTAGAGCAAGAAGCCGCTGGCCAATGCGCCGAGGACGAAGTATTTCATCGCCGCTTCGGTCGCCGTGCCGTCGTCGCGGCGCAGCGCGGTCAGCGCATACAGCGACAGGCTCATCAACTCCAGGCCGAGGTAGACGACGAGGAAATTGTTCGCCGAACACATCACCGCGATGCCGAGCAGCACAAACAGGCTGAGGGTGAAAAACTCGCCCTTGAGCATCTCGCGCGCCGCCAGATACGGTTGCGCGTAGGCCACGGTGACGAGCATCGCCACGCAGGCAAAAAACGCCAAAAGATGGCCCAGCGGGTCGGTCACGACCATGCCCTGCATGCCGTACAGCGTGAAGCCGCCGTCGAAGTACATCAGGTGCATCGCGCCAACGACAGCGATCGTGCCCTGCGTGAGCCAGAAGGTCAGCCGGCGTGCCGGGTCGGTGACCCACAGATCCACCACCGCGATGACACAGGCCATCAGCAGCAGCACGACCTCGGGGTAGACGACGAGCCAGTTCATTGCGGTCATGTTGTCAGTAAGTACCAAGTGCGCCGCGTCTTCAGTTCAGTTTGCTGATGGCGACATGTTTCATCAGCTCGGTCACGCTGACATGCATCACATCGGTGAAGGGCTTCGGATACAGGCCCATCACCAACACCGCGGCGGCGAGCAGCGCGAGCATCGTGAACTCGCGTGCGTTGATGTCCGTCAGCGCCTTGACGTCGTCGTTGGCAACATCACCGAAGTAAACCCGCTTGACCATCCACAGCGTGTAGGCCGCGCCAAAAACCAGGGTCGTCGACGCCAGGGCGGCGAGCCAGAAATTGACCTTCACCGCGCCGAGGATGACCATCCATTCGCCGACGAAGCCCGCGGTGCCCGGCAGGCCGCAATTGGCCATTGCAAAGAGCACCGCGAAGGCGGCAAATTTGGGCATCGTATTGACGACCCCGCCATAGGCAGCGATCTCGCGCGAATGCATGCGGTCGTACAACACGCCGATGCACAAGAACATCGCGCCGGAAACAAAACCGTGGCTGATCATCTGCACCAGCCCGCCGGAAATGCCGAGCTCGTTGAACATGAAAAATCCCAGCGTCACGAAGCCCATGTGCGCGATCGAGCTGTAGGCGACGAGCTTTTTCATATCCTGCTGGACCAGCGCGACGAGACCGATGTAGACCACCGCGATCAGGCTCAAGGTGATCATCAGGCCCGACCATTCGTGGCTCGCGTCGGGTGCGATCGGCAGCGAAAAACGCAGC
>JANOKR010000329.1:0-11309 GCA_031419315.1 Betaproteobacteria bacterium | reverse complement strand
TGCGCGCGCAAGCGTTGCAACGCGCCACCGGCATCGAGGCCATTGACGGCGCAGCGGCTGTCGCGAGTGAATACGATCTTGTGTTCGATGCAGTCGGTGTTGCCGCGACGCGCGACATCGCGATCGCCGCTGCAGCGCCCGGCAGCGTCGTCGCTCATGTCGGCCTGGGCGACTGGGCCAGCGCGCTCGACTGGCGCGCATTGACGCTGCGCGAGATCACGCTCATCGGCTGCTACACCTACACCACAGCCGATATCGAAGCCGCGGTGGTGGCGCTCAACCGCGGCGACTTCGGCGACCTCGCCTGGGTCGAAGAGCGCCCGCTGGCCGAAGGCGCGGCGGCCTTTGCCGACCTTGTCGCCGGGCGAGTTGCCGGCGCCAAGATCCTGCTGCGCCCGCCGCGCTGAAAGCCGGCGCTACGCCGCCGGCCCGGCGGCGGTCACTCCCGATCGGCTGGCATCGATGCCGGCATGGCACCGCCCCTGGCACCGACACCAACGCTGCTACCGCTTCCGCCACCCAAGCCAGGCAGCGCCGCTGCGGCCACGGGCTTTTTCTCGCGCACCAGGTAGCTGTAAAGCACGGGCACGACGATCAGCGTCAGCAGGGTCGACGTGATGACGCCGCCGATGATCGCGCGGCCCATCGGGGCCTGGATCTCGCCGCCATCGTTGAGCGCCAGCGCCAGCGGCAGCATGCCGAAGACCATCGCCGCGGTGGTCATGATGATCGGGCGCATGCGGATCAGGCCGGCCTGCAAGAGCGCCTCGGGCACCGTGGCGCCAGCCTTGCGCGCCTGGTTGGCAAAGTCGACGAGCAGGATCGCATTCTTCGTCACCAGGCCCATCAACATCACCAGGCCGATCATCGAAAAGATGTTCAGCGTCGAGCGCCAGAAAAGCAGCGCCAGCATCACGCCGATCAGCGCCAGCGGCAGGCTGGCCATGATCGCGATCGGCTGCAGGAAGCTGCCGAACTGGCTCGCCAGCACGATGTAGATGAAGATCACCGCCAGCGCCATCGCGGCGAGCAGGCCGCTGAAAGCCTCGGCCTGCTGCTGCATCTGGCCGCCGACATCGAAGCTGTAGCCCGGCGGCAGGATCGTCTCTTTGATCAGCTTTTGCACGTCGTCGCCAACGTCGCCCGGGCTGCGGTCCTTGACCCCGGCGAACACCGCTTCGCGGCGCTGCAGGTTCTGGCGCCGGATGATCTCGGGGTTGAAGACCTGTTCGATCGTGGCCACGCTGTCCAGCGCGATCGGCGTGCCGTCCTTGGCAAACGCCACCGGCAGGCGGCGCAGTTGTTCGATGCGCTCACGCTGGGTCTCGGGCAGGCGCAGCACGACGTCAACCTGTTCGCCGTCGGGGGTCGTCCAGAAGGTCGCCGTATCGCCATTGACATAAGCGCGCAGGCTGGCCGCGATCTGCGGCGCGGTGATGCCGAGTTCGCGCACCGCGCCGGGCTTGAGCCGCACCGCGTAGGCCGGCAGGCCGGGTTTAGCCGACGACTCGACGTCGACGACACCGGGGATCTTTTTCACCTTCTCGGCAAACTCGTTGGCCACCCGCACCAGGCCTTCGGCATCGCTGCCCAGAATCGCCACATACACCGGCCGGTTGAAACCGACCGACGCGTCGGTGCCGGGCACCTTGGCCACGAGGTCGCGGATCGCGTCCTCGACTTGCTTCTGGCTGCGCTTGCGGTCCTTGCGGTCGGTGAGCGCGATATTCAGCCAGGCCTGGTTGCGCTGGCCGGCACCACCGACCCAGGTCGAAACCGTTTTCACCTCGGGCACCGCCATCACGATCTCTTCGATCTGGCGCACCTTGGTGTCGGTGCGCTCCAGGCTCGAGCCGACCGGCATGCGCAGCGCCAACTGCGTAAAACCCTGGTCGGTCTGCGGCACAAACTCGCTGCCCACCAGCGGCGCCAGCCCCAATGCGGCGACAAAGCTCAGCTGCCCGCCCAACATCACCACACCACGCGGCGTGATCGTCGCCCAGCGCCAATGCCTTGCCGATGATTTGTCGCGTTGGCCATTGGCTTTGAAGCTGTGGCCGTAGGCTGGCAGCGGCGGGTACAAAACACGAAAACGGCGACCCGAAAACGCCCAGTGGATGGTGCGTTCGTAGACCCGGTGCAAGACCTCGAGCATCGAGTCGGTGGCGCGCAGCAGATGCCCGATGCCCCAGATCTTTTGCAGGTACGCGGCCGGCGGGTCTTTCCAGATCGACGACAGCATCGGGTCGAGCGTGAAGCTGACAAACAGGCTCACCAGCACGGCCACGACGACGGTGATGCCGAAGGGGTAGAAAAACTTGCCGATGATGCCGCCCATGAAGGCCACCGGCACAAACACCGCGCACAGCGCGAAGGTCGTGGCCAGCACCGCCAGGCCGATCTCGTCGGTGCCTTCGCGCGCCGCGGTGTGGTGGTCCTTGCCCATGCCGATATGGCGCACGATATTTTCGCGGACCACGATCGCATCGTCGATGAGCAGGCCGATGCACAGGCTGAGCGCCATCATGGTCATGAAATTCAGCGTGAAGCCGAGCGCATAGACGGCGATAAAACTCGAGATCACCGCGATCGGCAGGGTCAGCCCGGTGATGATCGTCGAGCGCCAGGAATGCAGGAACAAAAAGACGATCGCCACGGTCAGCAAGGCACCTTCGATCAGGGTGTGGCGCAGGCCGTCGAGCGAGCCCTTGACCCAGTCGCTGCTGGCATAGATGAGGCGCAGCTCGACATCCGGCGGCAGCGTCTTGCGGATCTCGTCCATCGCCTTTTTCACGGCGTCACCGGCGGCCACGATATTCGCGTCCTGCTGCTTGAAGACGTTGAAATTGATCGCGCGCTGGCCGTTGATGCGGGCCGTCGAATCGGCTTCGCGTTCACGCTCGACGAGCGTGCCCAGGTCCGACAGCTTCAACGCCAGCGCGCCGCGCCGCGCGACGACGAGGTTCTCGAATTCGCGCGGGTCGCGCACCCGGCCCTCGACGCGCAACAGCGCATCCTGGGTGTTGTCGGAAATCAGCCCCACCGGCTGGTCGGCGTTGGCTTCGCGCAGCGCGGTCGCAATCTCCGCCGGCGTCACGCCGTAAGCGCGCAGGCGGGTCGGGTCGAGGTCGATGCGCACCTCGCGCGACGCCAGCCCGCTGATGTCGACCCGCGCCACTCCTTCAACCCGCTGTAGGCGCTTGCCGACATTCTGGTCGCCCAGGATCGACAGCTCGCGGGCGCTGCGTGACTTGCTCAGCAGCGCCAGGTTGACCAGTGGCTGCGCGTTGTCGTTGTTGAACCGGTTGATCGTCGGCGCGCGCACTTCGCGCGGGAAGGTCGACTGCACCGCCGAGACGCGGTCGCGCACGTCCTGCATCGCGCGGCCCATATCGGCGTCGAGGCTGAACTCCACGCTCAGCGAGCCCTGGCCTTCGCCGCTGCGCGACATGATGCGTTTGACACCGGCAATCGAATTCAGCGACTCCTCGATCGGCTTGATGACCTCGCGCTCGACCGCTTCTGGCGACGCGCCGGGGTACTGGATCTGCATCCACGCGCCGGGGAAGCTGATATCGGGCATCTGCTCGACACCGAGCTTGCTGTACGAAAAGATGCCGAGCACGCAGAGCGCGACCATCACCATCACGGCAAAAACCGGGTTCTGGATTGAAACGCGGGTGATCCACATCGGTGGCCCCCTTTCCTGAGAATAGAAAAACTTCGGTGGCGGGGTTCAGCGCGACACGGCCGGGCTCGAAGCCGACGCTACGGGCGCGGCCCTCGCCGCAACGACCACGGCCTTGGCACCTTCACGCAGGTTGTCGAAACGCGCGCCGAGCACCTGCGCTGCGGGCAACAGCCCTTCGGTGATCTCGACGCGGCCTTCACGCTCGTCGCGGCGGCCGAGCATCACCGAGCGCCGCTGCAAGGCGCCGGCTTCGAGGACCCAGACATGAAACTGGCCGTTGGCGGCGCCGACCGCGGCCACCGGCAGCGTCAGCCGCTGCACCGGGTCGACCAGCGTGACCTTGACCACCGCGTACTGGCCCGCGCGCAAGGTCTCCTTGGCATTCGGCAAGGCGACGGTGACGCCGATCGACCGGGTGCCGGGTTCGGCCGCCGGCGCGATGCGCGCGATCCTGCCGGGCACCGGCTCCGGCACGCCTTCCACCGCCACCTGCACCGCCATGCCGGCCTGCAAACGCGAAACTTCATGCGTCGCGACGCTGCCGGCGAGCTCCAGCGTGGCCAGGTCGACGATGGTCAGGATCGGCTGCTCGGGGCTGAGTTTTTCGCCCTGCACGACATGGCGCTTGGCAACGATGCCGTTGATCGGCGCGACCAGTGCGGCGTCGCGCAGGCTGACCCGCGTTGTCGCCAGCGAGGCCTCCGCGGCACGCAGTTGTGCACGTGCGGTTTCGACGGCGGCGCGCGAGCCATCCAAAGCTGCGGCCGAGATGAATCGCTGCGCCGCCAGGCTTTCGTTTTGCGCTTGTGTGCGCTCGGCCTGGGCCAGCGTGGCGCGTGCCGATTCGAGCATCGCACCACGTTCGGCAACCCGGCTGCTCAGGTCGGCCAGATCGACCGTGCCGAGCACCTGGCCACTGCGCACGCGGCTGCCCTCGGCGACCGTCAAACTGAGCAACGTGCCACCGGCCTTGGCACGCACGATGGCCGTGCCCGGCGCCACCAGCGGGCCAGAAAATTCGATCCGGTCGGGCATCGAGACCTTGCTCGGGGTGACGATTTCCGAAGCCGTGAATTCCAGCGTCGGTGGCGGTTTGTCGTCCTTGCCGTCCTTGCCCCTGGATTTGCCGGCGCTGGCGCCAGAAGCCGCCTGGGCCGGCCCGAAAGCCAGCCCCGGCACGCTGAGCTTGCCGAAGTAGACCAGCCCCGCCCCGACGGCCAGCGCCACCGCTGCGGCAGCGCCGATCCAGCCCAGCGCCTTGTTTGTTCTGCCCATGTCGTCGCCCTCGATGGCGGTGCGCTTGGCGCCACCTTGTTGTTCAAACAGGCAGCAGTCTAGGGCGCTGGTGCGACATTTCAAGCAACGCTGCGATGAAGCGCGGCACGATGGCGACGAAATGCAGGGTCAGGCGACCGCTGGCTAGCGCCCGCGGCAATGCCACATTGGGCGACAGGCTCAGCGCGGCGCGCCGCCGGTGCCGGCGCCGGTGCCGGTGCCGGTGCCAACAACGACGCGCAAGGCCGGCGCCGACGGTGACGCCGGTGCCGCGCGCACCGCATTGCGCCCAGCATGTTTGGCGTCGTAACAGGCGGCGTCAGCACGCGCCAACAACTCGGCAGCGGTGGCCGTCTCGTGGCCGATTTCAACCAAGCCGATGCTGGCGCCGACATTCAAGCGCCGGCCTTCATGGTCAACCCCGATCAATTGGGCTGCTTCGCGGATGCGCTCGCCGATGCGCTGCGCCGGCTCGGCGGCACATTGGGGCAGCAGCACCGCAAACTCGTCTCCACCCATGCGCGCGGCCAGGTCGGTCGGCCGCACAAGTGAGATCAACATCGTCGCGACGTCCTTGAGCACTGCGTCCCCTGCGGCATGGCCGGCGCCGTCGTTGATGGCCTTGAAGCGGTCGAGGTCGATGAACAGCAACGAGGCCGGGCGCACCGGCGGCGTTTCGGCGAGCAACTGGTCGAGCCGCTGCTCGAACGACTCGCGGTTGTGCAGCCGTGTCAACGCGTCGTGGCTGGCCGACCAGTTGACCCGCTCACGCTCGGCACGTCGGCGCGTCACATCCTCGAGCAGCCAGATCGTGCCGGCATTCGCATCACCAGCGTCCACCGGCCGGCCTTGCAGGCGGCCCCAGATGAAGCTGCCGTCGCGACGCAGGAAACGCAGCTCGTCAAAAAACGGCTTGCCGGTCGCAAAGGCTGCACCCACCCGCGGCCCGAGGGCTTTGTATTCCTCTTCGGAGACGTAAATGTCACCTGCCGGTCGCCCGATGAGCTCGTCGAGTTCGTATCCAAGCAGGGTCGCAAACTCACGGCCGACGAGTTCGAACTTGCGATCGCGGGTGAACGCGATGCCGATCGGTGCCGCGGACAAAACTGACGACATCTTTTGCAGCGCCGCGGCTTGCGCCAGCGCGGCGCGCTGGCGGCCTTGCAGCGCCTGCCGCAAGGCACGCCCGAGCTGGCCGATCTCGTCAGCACCACGCGGCCAGGCAGCATCGTCAATCACGTCGTCGGGCCGGGACGCCAGGTAGCGCAGCCGGCTCAATGGGCGCAACATCCAGGACAGCAGGCCCAACAGCAGCAAGCCTCCGGCGATCGCGGCCTCGGCGCCAATGCGCCAGGCGTCGGCCTGAGCGGTGACCAAACCGCCCATCACCGCGTCATCAACGCCAACCCGAAATACCAGCCAGTCGGTGCCCGGCACACCGGCACGCGCGACCAGATGCCCTTCGTCGTGCAAGGCATCTGGTGTGGGCTCGATCGGGCGGCCCTGCGCCACCCAGCGCTGCATCGCGCCGGACAGGCCGGGTTCGGTTTCCGCGTCGCGCATCAGGCGCACCGACGACGTGTGGGCGAGGATCCGACCCTGCACGTCAACGACCATCGTGCGCATCGGTTCCTCGTCGCCGAGCGAACTTTCGACGAGGTCCATCATCAGGTTCTGCTCACCCAGCCGCATGGTCGCGCAAAGCACCGCGGCAACGCTTGAGTCAGCGCGCAGGATCGGCATCGTGAAGACGATCGACGGCTCATTGGCCACGCGGGACAGGATCGGCTCGGACACCACTGGGCGGCCGGTGCTGATGGTCTCGCGGAAGTACTGCCGGTCTGCGACATTCAAGTTGGCTTCGCGGCTGCCGGGCTCGGCCGCCACGCCTATGGCCTGGCCATCGGGCAGGGCTACAAAAACCCGCGCGAACATCGTGCGGATGCCAGTATGCGAACGCAGTTCCTCGCGGATCGCGTCCGGGGACGCCAGCGTCTTGGTGCTGAAGTCACCCGCCACCGCACGCAGCGCGACTTGCAGGCCGACGACGCGGGTCGACAGCAACTTGGCCAGTCGCTCGACGGTGGCCGATTCGAGGTCGAGCACGGCACGTTCGGTGCGCTTCTCGACCTGGTGCAGCAGCACCTTCGTCGTGACCCCCACGCTCAGCGCGATGACCAGCATGCTCGCCAACGCCAGACGGAATTTGAGCGTCGCGGTCGCGCGGCGCAGCCACACACGCGGCATCGCAGTGGCGCCGGCCCGGGGCCATCGTCTGGCGACATCGGCGCCGCTCGCAGGGGGATCGTGCATCCGATGAGCTTCGGTCGAATGGCCCGCCACCAGAGCCCGGAAGTAAGGCCGGATTGCAGCCCTGTTGTGGGCTCGCCGTGGCGCGGCTCAGCTCATCGCCGGATCGGCGCGCAGGTCGGCGGCGTGGGCGCGCCAGGCGCAGAGCCAGCCGACCAGCGCGGCGGCAGTGGCGGCCCAGAAGACCGCGGCAAAACCGGCATGATCGATCAGCCAGCCGCCGCCGAGACCGCCGATCACGCCCGATGCGCCGTAGCCGAGCGTGGTGTACAGCGCCTGGCCGCGGCCGCGCAGCCGGTCGGGGAAGTAGCGGTACACCAGCGTGATGCAGGCGGCGTGATGCGCCGCAAAAGTGATCGCGTGGGACAACTGCGCCAGCGCCAGCACCAGCGGCCAGCGGCCGGCACCGGCCACCAGCGCGAAGCGCGCCGCGGTAACTGCGGCGACAACGATCAGCCAGCGGTGCGCAGAGAGTTTGTGAAACCAGCGCCCCTGGAACCAGAAGAACGCAATCTCGACCGCCACCGCCAGCGCCCAAAGCAGGCCGACTGCCGTCTTGCCATAACCCAGCGAAACCAGGTAGAGCGAAAAGAAGGCGTACAGACTGGTGTGGGCGAGCACGGTGAAAAAGATCGAGGCAAAAAACCAAGCCACCTCGGGCTGGCGCAACAGGTGCAACACCGGCGGCGGCGGTTCGTCGTGGGCGGCGTCTTCGTGGGTCGACGGCAAGCACCAGGCGGCGCCCAGCAGGAGCAGGTTCATCACCGCCACGGCGATCGGAAAGATGTCAATGCTGAGCCAGTCAAGCATGGCGCCGAACAGCGTCACCGCGATGATGAAACCAATCGAGCCCCAAACCCGGATGCGGCCGTAGCGTGCGGTGTCGAGGCCGTCTTCGGTGTGCAGCAGGTGCGCCAGCGTGGCTTCGTACAGCGGCACGACCGCGCTGTTGGCCACGAACAGCAGCGCGGTGACTGCCGCCACCGGCACCGCTTCGCGAACACCAAGCAGGCCCAGGGCCGCCAGCAAGCAGCCCACCGTGCCGAGCCGGATCAGCTCGACCCGCCGCCCGCTGTGGTCACCGAGCCAGCTCCAGGCATAAGGCGTGACGATGCGTGTCCAGGCTTGCAGCGAAGCGATGCCGCCGATGACCACGGTGGAAAAGCCGAGCGACTGAAACCACAGCGGCGCGTAGGGGTTGAAAACCGCCAGCGCGGCAAAGTAGGCACACGACAGCAGCCCGAAGGCGGCCAGCGAACCTGGGGGCCTCATCGGTGCGCAGCGATCGGCGGCACCGGCAGCACAACGTCACCACATTGCGCACGCTGGCGCAGCGCATGGTCCATCACCACCAGCGCGAGCATCGCCTCGGCAATCGGCGTCGCGCGGATGCCCACGCAGGGGTCGTGGCGGCCGAGGGTCTGCACCGTCGTCGGCTGGTTGTTGCGGTCGATCGACGCTTTGGGCGCGCGGATCGAACTTGTCGGTTTGATCGCGAGTTGCACCACCAGATCCTGGCCGGTGGAGATGCCACCCAGCACACCACCGGCATGGTTGCTGGCAAATCCGTCGGGCGATATTTCGTCGCCGTGATAACTGCCGTTCTGCGCCACGACCTTGAAGCCGTCACCGATCTCGACCCCCTTGACGGCGTTGATGCCCATCATCGCGTGGGCAATATCGGCATCGAGTTTGTCGAACAGCGGCTCGCCCAGGCCGGCGGGCACGCCACGCGCGACCACCGTCAGCCGTGCGCCGCAGGAGTCGCCGGCGCGGCGCAGCGCGTCCATATGGGCTTCGAGCTTTTCGATGATGCTGTGGTTGGGCGCAAAAAACGGGTTCTTCGGAATCTCGGCTTCGCTCTCGAACGGAATCTCGATGGGGCCGATGGCCGTCATCCAGCCGCTGAAGGTGCAGCCGTGTTTTGCGTGCAGCCACTTCTTGGCGACGGCCCCGGCGGCGACCATCGGTGCGGTCAGGCGCGCTGATGCACGGCCGCCACCGCGCGGGTCGCGCAGGCCGTATTTGCGCCAATAGCTGTAGTCGGCATGGCCGGGGCGGAAGGTGTCGAGCAGGTTGGCGTAGTCGCGGCTGCGCTGGTCGGTATTGCGGATCAGCAGGCAGATCGGGGTGCCGGTGGTCAGGCCTTCGTAGACGCCGGAGAGGATCTCCACCGCGTCGGCCTCGTCGCGCTGGGTGACATGCCGGCTGGTGCCTGGGCGCCGACGGTCTAGGTCGGGCTGGATATCTTCGGCCGACAAGGCCATGCCGGGTGGGCAGCCGTCGATGACACAGCCAATTGCGGGGCCGTGGCTTTCGCCAAAATTGGTGATGCGAAAAAGTTCGCCGAAGGTGGAGCCGGGCATCCGGGGATTGTAGGGATGCCGTTGGCGGCCTCGTGGCGACCAGCCCGCACCACCGCCTGGCGGGCGCCGCTCTGCCCCTCAGCCGCTCAAGCGCTCAGCCGCTTTTCGGCGGATCGCCGGCTTCGTCTTCGACCGGCCAGTCGCGGATATAGGCCTTGAGCATGCGGTTCTCGAAATCCTGCGCGTCGACGACTGCCTTGGCGACGTCGTAAAACGAGACCACGCCCATCAGCGTGCGCTTCTCGACCACCGGCATGTAGCGCGCGTGGCGCTGCAGCATCATGCGCCGGACTTCGTCCATCTCGGTCTCGGGTGTGCAGGTCAATGGCGCGTCGTCCATCACCGAACGCACCTGCGTCGTGCCGACACCGCCGCCGTTTTTCACGACTGCGGAAATGACCTCGCGAAAGGTCAGCATGCCGACCAGGTCGCCATGGTCCATGACCACCAGCGAGCCGATGTCCATCTCGGCCATCAGATTCACCGCCGTCAGCAGGGTGTGATCGGGCGTCGTTGTATACAGCGTGCCGCCCTTGACACGCAGGATATCGCTGACCTTCATAGACGGCTCCTCGAAGCGGGTGTCGAGGCAATATAGCCCACAATCACCCGCCACCAACAGCCCACGGAAACACTGCCATGGCCGGTCATTCCGACCCCGGTTTCGACACCCTCGCGCTGCATGCCGGCGCCGCGCCCGACCCCGCCACTGGCGCGCGCGCAGTGCCAATCTACCTGTCGACGAGTTTTGTCTTCGAGAACAGCGACCACGCCGCCGCACTCTTCAACATGGAGCGTGCCGGCCATGTCTACAGCCGCATCAGCAACCCGACAAATGCGGTGTTCGAAGAGCGCATCGCCGCGCTCGAAGGCGGTGTCGGCGCCGTCGCCACGGCCAGCGGCCAGGCCGCGCTGCACTTGGGCGTATCGACCATCGCGGGCGCCGGCGCGCATATCGTCGCCGCGTCAGCTTTGTACGGCGGCTCGCACAACCTGCTGCACTACACGCTGGCCCGCTTCGGCATCGAGACGACGTTTGTGAATGCCCGCGATATCGACGCCTGGCGCGCCGCGATCAGGCCGAATACCAAGCTGCTGTTTGGCGAAACACTCGGCAACCCGGGGCTGGATGTGCTCGACATCCCGCGCGTCAGCGCCATCGCGCACGAAGCCGGCGTGCCGCTGCTGGTGGACTCGACCTTCACCACACCCTGGTTGATGAAACCCTTCGACCATGGCGCGGATATCGTCTACCACTCGGCGACGAAGTTCCTCTCCGGCCACGGCACCGTGGTCGGCGGCGTGCTCGTCGACAGCGGTGCTTTTGACTGGGACCGCAGCGGCCGTTTCGCCGAACTCAGCCAGCCCTACAGCGGCTTTCACGGCATGGTCTTCAGCGAAGAAAGCACCACCAGTGCCTACCTGCTGCGTGCGCGCCGCGAAGGCCTGCGCGACTTTGGCGCCTGCATGAGCCCGCACACGGCCTGGCTGATCCAGCAAGGCATCGAGACCCTGCCGCTGCGCATGGCGCGGCATGTGGAGAACACGCGCAAGGTGGTGGCCTTCCTGGCCGCTCATCCGATGGTCGCGAAGGTGGGCTACCCCGAGCTCGAAGATCACCCCAGCCATGCACTGGCGAAGAAGCTGCTGCCCCGCGGCTGCGGCGC
>JANOKR010000328.1:0-14260 GCA_031419315.1 Betaproteobacteria bacterium | reverse complement strand
GCACATCTGCACGACCGAGGCCGGCGTTGGCGACCTCGCGAATCTTCGAGCCGGGCAGTCGATCGATCACGTCACGCATGGCGCTCCTTCAGGTCGTTGCAGCCGGCAACGGATAGACAACTCGGTGGTCCGCGAAAGCGGCGTTTCGACGCTTCCACTCGCGAAGAAAGTGCTCGGCGGCGCGGACCCAGATCAGCATCGGCTGACCACCGAGGGATCGTCAGGCCGCAATGAGCGGCCAGCGCGGCAGCACCTCGAAGGCATGGTCGGTCGAAATTGCGGCGTTGCCGGCCTGCAAGCGCATCGCTGCGGCGAGCGCGATCATCGCGCCGTTGTCGGTGCACAGGTCCAGCTCGGGGTAGTGCACCCGCACGCCGGCCAGCGCACAGGCGGCGTTGAGTCGGGCGCGCAGTTCGGTATTCGCGCCGACGCCGCCGGCGACGACGATGCGGCGCAGCCCGGTCTGTTTGAGCGCGCGCATCGACTTCTGCACCAGCACGTCGACGATCGCGGCTTGTGTGCTGGCGGCAAGATCGGCGCGTGACTGCGCGCAGACATCCGGCCCCAGCCGGCGATGCTGGGTCATGACCGCGGTTTTCAGGCCGGCGAAAGAAAAGTCCAGATTCGCCTTGTGCAGCAGCGGCCGCGGCAAATCAAACGCTTTGGCATCGCCAAACTCGGCCAGCCGCGCCAGCGCCGGCCCGCCCGGATAACCCAGACCGAGCAGCTTGGCCGACTTGTCAAAAGCCTCGCCGGCAGCGTCGTCGATGGTCTCGCCGAGCAGGCGGTAGGCGCCGACCGCATCGACCTGCATCAACTGCGTGTGGCCGCCGGATACGAGCAGCGCGACAAACGGAAACTGCGGCGGGTCGGCGGATAAAAACGGCGACAGCAGATGGCCTTCGAGATGGTGCACGCCAAGTGTCGGTTTGCCCAAAGCCGCAGCGAGCGCGACCGCAAATCCGGCGCCGACGAGCAGCGCACCGGCCAGGCCCGGGCCGCGTGTGAACGCGACGACATCGATGTCGGCCAGCGTGGCGCCGGCCGCAGCGAGCACCTGGCGGGTCAGCGGCACGACACGCCGGATGTGGTCGCGCGACGCCAGTTCAGGCACCACCCCGCCGTAGGCTTCATGCATCTGCACCTGGCTGTGCAGCGCATGGGCGCGCAGGCGCGGCACTGCTGCGCCATCGGTACGGTCTGAACTCACCAGCGCGACACCGGTTTCGTCGCACGACGATTCGATGCCGAGCACATTGATCAAGGGCATGCCCGATCTTAGTTGGCGCGTGCAGCCCAGGCATCGCTCGCCGGTAATCAGTGGGTTTCGCGGTTCGGCTTCTGGACGGCGCCGGCTGCTGCGACCATGGCGCGGCTGAGATTCGGCAGATCACCCGAGCACCGCCCCGCGCCCGGGTGGCACGCGCGTTGTGCGATGCAGATCGCGCCTTTTGCGCACGCGAAGGGGACCTGCGTCTACGCAGACCAACGCAGCGGCGGGCTCATCCAGCTTGCCACGACGTGCCGCGTCGCCGCGCCAATCTGGTACTGGATCACATTCGGCGGCCCGGCGCTGTGGGACGCCCGACCCGAATCGATCAGGCGCCGCCCGCAAGGCAACCGCGGACCTGCATCAGGCCTTCAATCCGAACGCGCCGAAACAATCGCCGGAATCGCGAAGGTAGGCTGCACTCGGCTTCTCGGTCCACCAATTCACCGCCATCGTGGTGCGCAACCTCGTGCTCCTCTGAGGGCGCCACATGCGACCAATGACGCCGTGATGCAGGTGGCCCGGAAACACGGCATAGAGGTTGCGGCTGGGTCGGATGAAGATCATGTCGGTGGGCTGTCGGGGCCGGGCGCCGCGCTCAGTCAGGACCTGGTCAGTCACCACCAGCTCGCCGTAGGGAACGGCGTTGAGGAAGAGGACGCTCGCCCGTTCGGGATGCCTTGCCTGCGCCATATCCTTGTCGGCCATGTCGGCACGATCGAAATGACACGGCAGGATCCACTGCGGCGTCGTGTTCGTGAGAAGGACGCTAAACCACCATTCGACGCCGATCACTTTCGACGACGGATTCGCCAACGGCTTCAAGTCGAGTGCGATGGACTCAAAGACGTTTTCTGGTTCACGCTCAAGCGGGTACCAGAACGTGGTGCGATAGAAGTGAAAGTCCTCTTTGAACAATCGCTCGAAATGGCTATGCGGGAAGACCCGTCGAAGCTCGTTGAACCGGCGGGTAGGGGCCCCCGGTTTGAAGGTTCGTACAGTGTTCAGGTCGGTATTCATTCTTCGCCTCCTCGCCGCATCGGCGTGTCCTGCAAGGTCCGAGCTTTTGCAGTCTTGCCCTCGATCTCCCAGTAGCAATCGTAGGCCGCCGGGTCGAATACATGGTCCAGTGTTGGCACCAGCTTGAGATCGACGGCGCCGAGTTTTCGTTTGAACGCGCTGACCCGCTGCAAGGGATGGTCGACTTGCTCCGGCGGCGCACCGCCCCACATGTCGTACGACTCGCAGCCCCACGCCTTGGCCCTGCGCATGACTTCAAAATGCAACAGGTACGGCGGCATGACACGACGGTACAAGACCAGCGATCCACCAAAAAAGTAGGTTGCGCGCCGGCCAAAGGTGACGACCAGCGCGGTCGCCAGCCGCCGGCCCCGATACTCGGCGAAGAAGAGTGATGTCTTTGCGGGTGAGCCAAGTTCTGCAAGCATCGATCGGAAGTAGCTGGGTGGCTTGGCGGGGATGCGCTGGCGCGCAGCGGTGCTTCGTTGAATCCGCAAAAAGTCGACCAGCCCCTGGCTGGAGCTGTCTTCGACGATCACCACGCCATGCTTGCGGGCTACACGCACGTTGTACCTGCCCTTGGGTTTCATCTGACCCAGGATGTCGTCCTCTGACAGGCGCAGATCGACGCACAGGGTATGCCTGGGTTCCCAGTAGTCGTCGGCGTAGGTCGGCGGGTGAAAGCCGCGCACGAAGCCCGGCAGGGATTGCCATCGCGGCTCGATGCGCAGATGGCTGACCACCGCGTCCTCGGCTTGCACATGTCGCCTGACGCGGTCCAACACAGCTTCGAATACCTCGGCCGCCGCATCCGCATCGGCGGGCAACAGCGGACCCTCCTGGATGTAGTAGAAGCAGCGTCCTGGTGCGTAGGTCCACTTGCCGACCAGCGCACCCCCAACGATGGTGTCGCCATCCTTGAGCGTGACGGCAAAGTGCGTGAATCCGACGCGGGAACGGAATTTCGCCCATGGCGATGACTGCATGAACCCGGCCTCGGGCACCGACTCGACGAAGCGATCCCAAGCCTGCCAACGGTCAGCGTCGACGAACTCGCCGCTCATGTCGACCCCATTTGTGGGGCAGTCCCCGCCGGACCCCCCACCGCCAGCCCGCCGCGCAAAGCCGCCAGATGGGCACTGCCACGGCCTCCGATCTCGTCAAGGTTGATGACACGATCCGCCGTACGGATCGTCTCTGGCCGGTGCGCGACGATGATGCGGGTCAGCCGAGTGGCGCGAATTGCCGCGCTGACAAGCTTTTCGTTGACCAGGTCCAGATGGCTCGTCGCCTCATCGAGCAGCAACACGCCGGGCTGGCGATAAAGCGCACGCGCGATCAGCAGGCGCTGCTTCTGACCGCCGGACAGGACCGTCCCCATATCGCCGATCAGGGTGTGGTAGCCCATCGGCATGGCCACAATTTCCTCGTGCAATGCCGCCTGGCGGGCACAGTCTTCGATGCGCCGCGGATCGGGTTGGTTGCTGAAGAAGCAGATGTTGTCTGCCACCGATCCCGCGAAGAGCTGATCGTCCTGCATCACGACACCGATCATCGAGCGCCAGCGGGTGATGCCCAGGTGGGTCAGCGACTGGCCGTCGACCCGTACATCGCCTTCCGTCGGCGGCAGCAGGCTGGCCAGGATCTTGAGCAAGGTTGTCTTGCCGCAGCCTGAGGCGCCGACGATGGCCACCGTCTCGCCCGGCTCGACGCGCAGGCTCACGCCGTCGAGAACCCAGGGGTCGGTATCGCTGTAGCGAAAGCGCAGTTTGTTGACCTCGATCGCCACCGGCCGAGCGACCGCCTCGGCTTCGTCGGCGTGGCCGCGCAGCTCGGGCTTGGTGAGTGCGATATCGGCCAGCCTCTCGGCATGCAGGCGCAGCATCGTCAGGTCAACCGCGCGGTCGATCAGATTGCTGACACGACCAAGGAACTGGTCCTTGTAGGCGATGAAGGCGAGCAGCATGCCGATCGACATCTGCTTCTCAAGGACTTGGTTTGCACCCAGCCAGACCACCAGAATCGCCAGCGAGCCGATCAGCAGCGAGTTGGCGATGCGGAACAGCCAGCGCAATTTTTGGGTCGTCAACTGCCGATTCAAGGTCTCGACCAGAAGATTCATCCAATGCGCTCGCCGCCCTTCCTGGGCGTTGAAGAGCTTGATCGTCTTGATTCCGCGCATCGATTCGAGCAGGTGGCTGTCGCGCCGCGCGCCCCACACGATGGCCTCGGCCGAGGCATGGCGCAGCGGCGTGTATGAGGCCCAGCGCAGCAGCGCATAGAGCGTCGCACCGGCAAGAACCACCAGCGCCAGGTTCGGTGCAAACAGGAACATGATGACCAGCGTGACACTCGCGAGTATCCCGTCGAGCAGGGTCTCAACAAGGTCGGTGGTGATCGCTTGCAGAATGCTTTCCTGCGAGCCGAAGCGCGACATCACGTCGCCGAGGTGACGGGCCTCGAAATACGACGCTGGAAGGTTGACCAGGTGGCTGAACAGGTTCGATCGGCCCTGCACTTTGAGCGAGGCACCCAGCACGATCACGATCCATCCGCGCATCGCCGAGACCCCCGTTCGCAGCAGCAGCAAGAGGCCGAAGCCGAGCGCCAGTACCAGCAGCAGCTCGCGATCAGCGCCAACCAAGGCATGGTCGACCACCCACTGCATGAACAGCGGGCTCGTCACCGCGAAGACCTCGATCGCCAGCGCGAACGCGAACAGCTGGCCCAGCGAGCGGCGCAGGCCGACGACATGCCCCAGCACCGAGCGCATGCGGACGCGTGGCAGCGCTTGCGCCGGCTCCAGTTCGCCGAGCGGGGACAGCTCCATCGCGATGCCGGTGAAATGCTTGGACACGACGGCCATCGGCAGCCGGCGTATGCCGACCGCCGGGTCATGGATCACCACACCCTTGCTGGTCACTTTGGCCAGCACCACGAAATGATTCAGGTCCCAATGCAGGATGCACGGCAGACGGAGCTGATGCAGTTCATCGAGCTCAAGCTGGACCGGTCGCGCAGCGAACCCCAGCCGCTCAGCCATGCCGACCAGATGCTTCAGGTTCACTCCCTTGAGCGAAACCGAGAGTCGCCGCCGCAGTTCGGTAATCTCGCAGGGATGGCCGTTGTAGCCGACGATCATCGCCAAGCAGGCGATACCGCATTCGGCAGCCTCGGACTGCGTGATCATCGGCAGGCGGGAGCCCCAACCGAACGTAAGCTTGTCGAGTGGACTCACCGCCAGGTCCCGGCAACGCGGTCAGGCGTGGCGCTCATCCGGGTTGCTGCCCGGTCAGGGCGTACAAGGGGTCGAGAACCCATTCAAAAAGCCGGCGCCGTTCGAGTGCCACATCGGCCGCCAGTGCCATCCCCGGTTGCAGCGGCAACTGAGCGCCGTAGGCGGTGACCGACTGGCGATCCAGGCTGACGGTGATGCGGTAGATCGGCTCGGTCGCCGCGCCGGCGGTCAGCCCGGTGAGGCTGGTCAGGCCGGCCAGTTGCGGCGGCAATTCGCCGGGGCTCAATGCCGCGCGCGAGACGCTCGCCACGACCCCGGTGTAGTGGCCGAAGCGCTGATACGGATAGGCTTCGTAGCGCAACCGCACGCGCTGCCCTTGGCGCACGAAACCGATCGCGCGGCTCGGGCCATAAAGGTGGGCCTCGAGTCGCAGGTTGGGCGGCACGATCGACAGCAGCGGCGTCCCGGTTTCGGCCTTGGCGCCGGGTACCGCATGGATCGCGGTTACGGTGCCATCGTGCGACGCCGTGACGACGATTTCGCGTCGCGCTTCGGCTTCGGCGCGCTCCTGGCCAAGCTGCGCGATGCTGCGCTCAAGCGCGGCGATCTCTTTGCCAAACTTGAGCGGCAGGTCGGCACGCTCGGCGGCGACACCCATGCGCTCACGAATCGCCGCCAGACGGGCGCGCTCCGCGCCGCCCAGCCGTGAGCGCTGCTCGATCACTTCGGCTTGCACCAGCTGCAACCGCATCTCGGAGATGTAGCCCTGTGAATACTGTTCGCGGTGCAGCGCCTCGGAGCGACTGGCGATGGTCACGCGTTCCTTGAGCAGCTCGATGTCGCGGTCGATTTGTTCCTGCTCTGATAGCAGCGCCGCCAGGCGGTTGGCGAACGCGCGGTCCTGTTGTGCGAGCAAGCGCTGTTGCTGACTGCGTTCCTCGGTCATGCTGGCACTTCGTTCGAGCAGACGCAGCGCGATCTGCGCCTGCGTCGCCCCCAGTGTCGCGCTCTGCAACTCGTCGGACACTGTCAGCAGGCGATCACCGGCGCGAATCTGCGCACCCTCCTCGACCGCCACGCTGCTGACGACGCCGGGGCGCGGCGAATAAACGCGGACCACGCCCTCATGCGGCAGCAGCCAGCCGTGGACACGCGCCGTGCGCGTGAACTGCGCAAAGAACAACAACGCCAGGAGGGCCGCTGTAGCAAGCACGCTAAAAGCGGTGAACCAGCGGAACGATGCCCGGGGCGCAAGTATCACGCTGCCGAGCCATCGAGTTTGGCGCTCGGCAAGCACCTCTGAGCGGAACAGGCGCATGTTGGGCTCAGCACGTTCCACCTGCGTGCCCTCCGCCGTCGCAGGAATCCCTTTGTTGTAGTTTTCGTGCACCTTATTCCCCACCGCGGGAGCCAAATGTCGAGCGGCAACCAAGACCGACCTACTCAGTGACCAGGTAATCCTTGATCTCGAAATTGACCTCGATCTGCCGCGTCCGCCTGCGAATCGGCAACAGCTTGCGGATGCGCGGGTTGAAAAAATCGCGCAGCAGCGGCGGGCGCGCCGACTCGAAATAGAACTCGGGGTCGTCAGCGACGCGGCTCTTTACCGAGACCTGCAACTCATCGACGCGCGATGCCGTCTGGATGATGCAAGGCGCATGTGTAATACCCAGCGCACGAAGTGCCACGGCCCGGTGATAGCCGTTGTTGAGCAGCACGCGACTGCCGACCTGCACCGCGTTCAGGAGGTTGGAGCTGAACCCGACGACCAGGCCGACGATCCCCGCGATCGCGCCAAAGCTCTCATAGCCGTTCGCTTGCTCGGGGCGAAGCAATGCCGGCTCGTGAAAACGGAAATCGGTGGATGGACACCGAAACACGTAGCGACGCGAACCGACTTTCTGGATCTGTACTGGCGTTTCGGGGTCGCCCAGCGGCATGCAGAGGCGGAACAAAGCCTCGCTGTCCGCTGTCGCGCCGATGCCCGCCATTCGCGCCTCGACGAAGTTGCGGGTGACGTGGCGCTGATAGACGATCAGGCTGTCGAGCTCAACCATGCCGAAAGTCGTTGGCAAGGTATCGAATGAGCGCTGGAAGCGCGGATGCGCAGCGACCTCCGCCGCCAGAGCCGCCAAGCGCGGATCGAGTTCGCGGTGTGTGCCCTGGTTGGCGATACCGGCCTCGGTCTTCTCAAGTTCCATGTAGTAGTCGTTGGCGACGCGCCATTCGGTCGTCAAGCTCGCACGATCAGTTTTGTCGGGGTCGACAGCCGTACTGTCGACGAACTCAAGCAGCCGACTCAACGGGGGTTGGCCAAGCAGCCAGATTTCTTCAAGGCCGGCACTTGAAGGCCAGGGTGCGCCGACTACCGCATCGTTCGCTGGCAGCTTGGGCGTTCGCGTTTCGGCCGGTGCTTCGGCGGTCGGCATGAGCATCGATCGGATCCTTGCATCGTTGGCGCCGATGCGGCCGCCTAAAGTTGCGGGCTCCGAACTTCCGCCCGGAGCCCGCTGCTAGAGCAGAGCTACCGTTAGCTCCCGCTCTTGCTGCCGCCGCTCTTGCTGCCGCCCTTGCTACCGCTACCGCAGCTGCTACCGCCGCCGTAGACCAATTTCAGCTCCTCGGTATTGAGTTTTCTCATAACCTGCCTTTTTTCTGAACAATCGCGACAACGAGTCGACCTCTTGATCAGGCTGCCACAAGGGCTCCCAACCTGAGGCCGAGACCAGCACCCTGTCGCGTTAAGTGCTGATGACGCTTGGCCGCCGATCACCGAATTCATCCGCCCTCCCGGCTGCACCTAGCGAGCAGCGGGTACAACGAAGCGGCGACGACGATGATCAGCTGACGACCAGTCAAAACCAATAGTTACGATAGTTTCAGCATCGAGTCCACGGTATCCCCTGATCTGGGGGTGCCTCGCCGGGAATACCCTCCATCCGCCCCGGAGAGTCATCATCGTCGCGCCGCCGTATCCAGCGGGACCCGTCGCGACATCGCCCGGCCTGAGACGGCCGCGCCCGCGCCTCGTAGCGCCAGCGAAGGGGATTTTTTCGCCACGCGTCAGTGGTTTTCGCGGGCGTGGTTGATCGTGTATTTGGGGATCTCGATGGTTACGTCCTGGTCGGACATGATCGCCTGGCAGGACAGGCGCGAGGTCGGCGTCAGGCCCCAGGCGCGGTCGAGCAGGTCTTCTTCGGATTCGTCCATCTCACCGAGCGAAGCCAGGCCAGCCTTGACGATGACATGGCAGGTCGTGCAGGCACAGCTCAGCTCGCAAGCATGTTCGATCGCGATGCCGTTGTCGAGCAGCGCTTCGCAGATCGAGGTGCCCCGCGGCGCTTCGATGCTGTCGCCGGCGGGGCAGAGTTCGGCGTGCGGCAAGATGTGGATGATCGGCATGCGGCTTCAGATTTCTTCGAGCTTGCGGCCGGTGAGCGCGGCGCGGATGCCGCGGTTCATGCGCGCTGCGGCAAATTCTTCGGTGCCTTCGGCCAAGGCCTCGACTGCGGCGTCGATTGCGGCATGGTCGCTGCCCTCGGCTGTTGTGATCGTCGAAGCGATGAGGCTGTCGATTTGGGCCCGCTCATCGGCTGCCAGCAAGTCACCGTCGGCGGCGATCGCGGCGCGCGTGGCGAGCACCAAACGCTCGGCGTCGACCCGCGCCTGGCGCAGGCTGCGTGTCGCCATGTCGACATCGGCATGGGCAAACCCTTCTTTGAGCATGCGCGCGATATCGTCGTCGGCGAGGCCGTAACTCGGCTTGACGACCACCGACGCGGCGACGCCCGATCCAAGTTCGAGCGCCGATACGCTCAACAGCCCGTCGGCGTCGACTTCAAAAGTGACGCGGACGCGCGCCGCGCCGGCCACCAGCGGCGGGATGCCACGCAGCTCGAAGCGCGCCAGACTGCGGCAGTCGGTGACGAGTTCACGCTCGCCCTGCACGACCTGGATGGCGATCGCGGTCTGGCCGTCCTTGAAGGTCGTGAAGTCCTGCGCCTTGGCCACGGGAATCGTGGTGTTGCGCTCGATGATGCGTTCGACGAGGCCGCCCATCGTCTCCAGCCCCAACGACAGCGGGATCACATCGAGCAGCAACAGCTCGCCACCGGCGGCATTGCCAGCGAGTGTGTTCGCCTGGATCGCCGCGCCGATGGCCACCACCTCGTCGGGGTTGACGTTCGTCAGCGGGCTGCGCTCGAACAACGCGCCCACCGCCGCCTGCACCATCGGCATGCGTGTCGAGCCCCCGACGAGCACGGTGCCTTGCACTTCGGCAGCTGTGACGCGGGCATCACGCAGCACCTTGCGCACCGCGGTGAGCGTGCGCGCGAGCAGCGGCGAGGTCAGCGTTTCGAACTGCGCACGGCTGACGGCCACCTCGATCGTGCCGGCATCGAGCGCCGCATGCAGCACCGTGCTGTCGTGGCTGCTCAAGGCTTCCTTGGCGGCACGCGCGGCAACAAGTACAGCGCGGCGGTCATGGGCATTCAGAGCTTGCGCAGCGGCCTGCACGCTGCTCTGCGCCAGTGCCCAGGCGGCGAGCGCGGCATCAAAATCGTCGCCGCCCAGTGCAGCGTCACCGCCGGTGGCGACGACCTCGAAAACACCTAGTCTCAGGCGCAGCAGCGAGATGTCGAAGGTGCCACCACCAAGATCGTAGATCGCGTAGAGGCCTTCACTGCCGTTCTCGAGCCCGTAGGCCACGGCCGCAGCGGTGGGCTCGTTGATCAGGCGCAGCACCTTCAGCCCGGCGAGCTCGGCGGCGTCCTTGGTCGCCTGGCGCTGGGCGTCGTCAAAGTACGCCGGCACGGTAATCACGGCGCCGAAGATCTCATCGTTGAAGCTGTCTTCGGCGCGCTGGCGCAGCGTGGCCAGGATCTCGGCCGACACCTCGACCGGGGACTTGATGCCGGCGCGGGTGTCAAAAGCCACCATGCCGGGCTGGTCGACAAAGTTGTACGGCAGCTGGTCGCGGCCGCTGATATCGGCCAGCGCGCGGCCCATGAATCGCTTCACCGAGACGATTGTGTTGGCCGCATCTTCGGCCTGCGTGGCTTGCGCCGCGGCGCCGATCTGGCGGCGATTGCCGTCGAGGTAGCGCACGATCGACGGCAGGATCACGGCGCCACCTTCGTCGGGCAGGCATTCGGGCACGCCGCTGCGCACCGCGGCGACGAGCGAGTGCGTGGTGCCCAGGTCGATGCCGATCGCGATGCGCCGCTGGTGCGGGTCGCTCGACTGGCCGGGTTCGGAAATTTGCAGCAGGGCCATCGGGGTCAGAGATCAGCGTTGGAGTTTCAGGCTTCGAGTGCTTCGAGGCGGCGCTGGATGTCCTGCCGAAACTTGGCGACAAACATCAGCGCGCGCACGGTGTTGGCAGCGGCGGCAGTGTCCCGCTGCGGGTCGGTCTTGAGCTTCGCCGCGATCTCTGACTTGACCTCCGCATCGCGCACGCCGTGACCATCAAGCTGCTGCTGCACCCGCTCGAACAACATGCGCTCTTGCAGCGCCACGTCGGCGTCGATGCCCTGAACCTCGGCACCGGAGCGAGCGTCGGCCAGCGCTTCGCGCCAGGCCATCTGCTGCATCAAAAAGTCAGCCGGCATCGCGGTATTGCTCTCGGCAGCAATCGGCGCGCCGCGGTGCTCACAAAGGTAGGCGGCGCGGGCCAGCGGGTCTTTCAGCCGGCGGTAGGCCTCGTTGACACGCACCGCCCATTGCATCGCGACGCGTTGCGCGGCCGGCCCCTGCGCGGCAAACCGATCGGGGTGGACTTCAGTTTGCAGTGCCCGCCAGCGGGCGTCGACTTGCGCGCGGTCGAGCGCAAACCGCGCAGGCAGGCCGAAGAGCGTGAAGTGATCGTCGTCGAGTTTCATGCCAACGACTTCTCGAAGAACAACGACAGGCCGTTGTCGGGGTACCCACCAAACGCGGCGCGGCGGCGGTAGCCGGCACGTCCGTACAGGCGCACCGCTTCGACCTGGTCGCGGCCGGTTTCGAGCAGCGCCAGCGTACAGCCGGCTTGTTGCATCGCGGCTTCGAGTGCAGCGATCATCTGCGCGCCGATACCGCGGCCGCGCGCCGCCGGGTCGACGACCATGCGCTTGATCTCGGCGTACTGCCGGCCCTCGGTCTCGGGCGAAGCGGGCATGTGCCGGAACGCGCCGGTGCCGAGCAGGCGGCTGCCCTCGCGCGCGACGAGGAAGACGACGTCGCTTGCGAGCAGCGCCTGCACATCAAGGATGTGGTTGTCCTCGGGCGCATACAGCGTTGCCAGGTAAGCGTCGAGCGCGCCCAGCGCGGCCACCACATCGGGCTGGTCGGGGCGTTCGGCTTGGATGACGAGAGCAGGCTTCATCGGAAATCGAGGGCGTGCCCCTTTCGCGGGGCCGGGTCGATCGCGCCACCGCTTGCGGCGGCAGCGGGTCAGACGCGAAACGACTCCCCGCAGCCGCAACGGTCTTTCTCGCGCGGGTTGTGGAACTTGAAGCCTTCGTTGAGGCCTTCGCGCACGAAGTCGAGTTCGGTGCCGTCGATATACGGCAGGCTCTTCGGGTCGATCAGCACCTTGACGCCATGGCCTTCGAAGACGACGTCTTCGGGCGCGGCCTCGTCGGCATATTCGAGCTTGTAGGCCAGGCCCGAACAGCCGGTGGTCTTGACGCCCAGGCGCACGCCGACGCCTTTGCCACGGCGCGCGAGATAACGCGTGACATGGCGCGCAGCAGCTTCGGTCAGGGTGACAGCCATCGGATCAATGCGCCTGTGCAACAGGCGCGGCCTGCGCCGTGGCGGCGGACGAGGATGTCGGGGCTGCCGGCTGCGCGTGTTTGGCCTTGTAGTCCTGCACCGCGGCCTTGATCGCATCTTCGGCCAGGATCGAGCAATGGATCTTCACGGGCGGCAGCGCGAGCTCCTGCGCGATGTGGGTATTCTTGATCGTCACCGCTTCATCCAGCGTTTTGCCCTTGACCCATTCGGTGACGAGCGAGCTCGACGCGATCGCCGAGCCGCAGCCGTAGGTCTTGAAACGCGCGTCTTCGATCAGCCCGGGGACCGGGTTGACCTTGATCTGCAGCTGCATCACGTCACCGCAGGCCGGCGCGCCAACCATGCCGGTGCCCACCGTGTCGTCGCCCTTGTCGAAGTTGCCGACGTTGCGCGGGTTTTCGTAGTGGTCGATGACCTTGTCGCTGTATGCCATGTTGATCTCCAGGTGCGCGGGCGGCTCAGTGCGCCGTCCACTGAATGGTGCTGATGTCGATGCCGTCGCGGTACATGTCCCACAGCGGGGACAGCTCGCGCAGCTTGGCGACGCGGTCTTGCAGGGTGCTGACCGCGTAGTCGATTTCTTCTTCGGTGGTGAAGCGGCCGATCGTCATGCGCAGGCTCGAGTGCGCGAGCTCGTCGCTGCGGCCGAGGGCGCGCAGCACATAACTCGGCTCCAGGCTGGCCGACGTGCACGCCGACCCGGAAGACACCGCGATGCCCTTCACACCCATGATCAGGGATTCGCCCTCGACATAGTTGAACGAGATATTCAGGTTGTGCGGCACGCGCTTTTCGAGGTGGCCGTTGATGAACACCTGTTCGATCTGCGTCAGCCCGGCGACGAGCCGGTGGTGCAGCATGCGGATGCGCTCGCTCTCGGCGCCCATCTCCAGCCGCGCCAGGCGAAAGGCTTCGCCCATGCCGACACAGTGATGTGTCGGCAGCGTGCCCGAACGCATGCCACGCTCATGGCCGCCACCGTGCATCTGCGCTTCAAGGCGCACCCGCGGTTTGCGCCGCACATACAGCGCGCCGATGCCCTTGGGGCCGTAGGTCTTGTGTGAGGTCAGGCTCATCAGGTCGACTGGCAGCGTCATCAGATCGATCGTGACCTTGCCGGTGGCCTGCGCTGCATCGACATGGAAAATGATGCCGCGCTCGCGGCACAGCGCGCCGATTGCCGGGATGTCCTGGATCACGCCAATCTCGTTGTTGACGAACATCACCGAGATCAGGATCGTGTCTTTGCGGATCGCCGCTTTGAGCTTGTCGAGATCGAGCAAGCCGTCTTCTTGGACATCAAGGTAGGTCACCTCGAAGCCCTGGCGCTCGAGTTCGCGCATCGTGTCGAGCACCGCCTTGTGCTCGGTCTTGGCGGTGATCAGATGTTTGCCGCGCGCGCTGTAGAAATGCGCCGCGCCCTTGATCGCGAGGTTGTTGCTTTCGGTCGCACCTGAGGTCCAGACGATCTCGCGCGGGTCGGCGCCGACCAGCCCGGCGACATCGGCGCGCGACTTCTCGACGATCGCCTCGGCTTCCCAGCCCCAGGCGTGGCTGCGCGACGCCGGGTTGCCAAAATGCTCACGCAGCCAGGGCACCATGGCGTCGACAACACGCGGGTCCACCGGCGTCGTGGCGCCGTAGTCGAGATAGATCGGGAAGTGCGGGGTCATGCTGATTCAGGGGACGATGTGTTGGGCCGGCGCAGGCGCCGTGCGGGGTTCAGCCGGTGCTTCAGCCGGCGAATTTCAGCCGGATGATTTGGCGTACGCGTTGCCGAGCGCAAAGACCGAGTTCGGCGCGGTGACCCGGATCGGTTTGACCACCGGCTGCGAAGAAATCGCCCGCCGCATCGGCGCTTCGTCGATCGAGATGCCCTTGGCGATTTGCTCGTCGACCAGCTTCTTCAGCGAGACCGAATCGAGAAACTCGATCATCTTGGTATTCAGGCTGGT
>JANOKR010000327.1:0-1880 GCA_031419315.1 Betaproteobacteria bacterium | reverse complement strand
CACGACGCGCTCACCGGCTTGTCCACCCGCGGCCACTTCGTGGCCCAGCTCGCGCGCGCTTTGCACTCGCGGCGCGATGCCCCGGCGCGGGCCGAAGCGCCGCGCCGCGGCTGCCTGCTGATCGTGCGCATGCGCAACCTGGACGCGATGAACCAGCGCCTCGGGCGCGATGGTGCCGACCGTGTGCTGGCGGCAGTCGGCGAGGTCTTGCAGACCTATCCGGTGCGCGCGCCCGGTGCCTTCGCCGGACGCCTGAACGGTGGTGACCTGGCGCTGTACCTGCCGGTCAACGGCATGGGCGAAGAAACCGCAATGGCGCTGACCGCGACCCTGCGTGCGCTGCTGTTGACCGTCGACCCGGGGGGCGAGTTGTGCATCGGTGGTGTCGACGGGCTGGCCACCGGCGGTGTCTCCGACGCCATCGCGCGTGCCGACGAAGCACTGGCCGGCGCCGAAGTCCAGGGGCCGTTTGCCGTCCAGATCATCACCAGCCCGTCGAGCGAAGAGTCGGTGGGTGAAGGTGAATGGCGGCGGCGCATCGCGCAGGCGCTGGCCGCCGGGCGCACACGCATCGCCGAGCACCCGGTGGTCGACCCGCGCGGACGCACGCTGCATCTGGAATGCCCGCTGCGGGTGCAACTGGTGGCTGACGGGCCCTTTGACAGCGCGACGCGCTGGATGCCGATGGCCACCCGCGGCCGGCTCATGCAACAAGTCGATCTGGCCGCCGTGGCGCTGGTGCTGCAAGCCATCGAAGCCGACGGCATGGCGCGTGCGGTGCATGTGGCGTCGATATCGATCTCCGAGGCCGGCTTTGCGTCGGCACTGGCACGCGTCCTCGCCGATGCGCCCGAGGCGGCCAAGAAGCTGCTCATCGAAGTCGCCGAAGACCCGGCCGGGCTGTCGCCGCACTGGCGCGATGCGGTCGGCTGGTGGCGCCCGCATGGCGTGCGGCTGGGCCTGGAAAACGCCGGCGGCTCGCTGCACGCGCTGCTCGACGCGCGTGCCGCGGGGCTGGACTACGTCAAGGTCGACGGGCGCTTTTTGCGCGGCCTGGCCACCGACAAGACCTTGACCGAGTACGCGCGCCAGGTGCGGGCCACCGCACGCAGCGTGGGCATCGCGCTGTATGCCGAAGGCATCGACGACGCACAGGATCTGCAATGTTTGTGGGACCTCGGTTTTGACGGCGCCACCGGACCGGCCGTGACGCCCGGCGGCTGACCCCGCGGGTGGGCGTTCAGGTCACCCGCGCGGTCACCCGATATCGGCGCAATGCAGGCCGAACGCGCCGCGCTGGCGGTCTGCGAAGTAGCGTTTGAGCGTTTCGCGCACGGTGCCAAAAGCGATCTGGTCCCAGGGCACTTCGTGTTCGTGAAAGAGCTGCGCCTCGATCGTCTCGGGCCCGGGGTTGAAGTCGGTGTCGAGCAGCCGGGCGCGATAAAAAAAGTGCACCTGGCCGACGCGGACCACATTCAGCACTGAAAACAGGCCCTGCATTTCGATCCGCGCACCGGCTTCTTCGTCGGTCTCGCGCAAGGCGCCGGCTTCGGTGGATTCACCGAGTTCGAGAAACCCCGCCGGCAGAGTCCACAGGCCAAAACGCGGCTCGATATTACGCCGGCACAGCAGCACCTGCTCGCCCCAGATCGGCACCGTGCCGACGACGTTGAGCGGGTTTTCGTAATGGACAAAGGCGCAGCCGGTGCACACCGCGCGCTCGCGGTTGTCGTCTGCCGGCACGCGGTATTGCACCGGCTGGCCACAGTTGCGGCAGTGGCGGATTTGGGATCGCAGCAGCATGCGGCGAGTGTAGCGAGCGGGCCGGCATGGCATCGTGGGTGGCATCGCGCATGGCATCCCGCATGGCATCATTCACG
>JANOKR010000326.1:0-4814 GCA_031419315.1 Betaproteobacteria bacterium | reverse complement strand
ATCCTTTAACAGCAAACCGCCGATCTGGTCGTCACGGCGCTGAACATGGCGCTGCAAACGCGCAAGCCAGACCGTGCAGGTTCTGGCGTCATCCACCACTCCGACCAGGGCAGTACACCAGCATCGAGTTCGGCGCGCGCTGCGCGCAGATGGGCGTGCGGCCGTCGATGGGCAGCGTCGGTGATGCGTATGACAACGCCATGGCCGAGAGCTTCTTCGCCAGCCTGGAATGCGAGCTGATCGAGCGGCGAAGCTGGAAGACCTTCGCCGGGGCCCGCACCGCGGTCTTCACCTGGATCGAGGGCTGGTGCAACCCGCGTCGGCGCCACAGCGGCGTCGCCCAGATGTCGCCCATCAACTTCGAGCGCGAACTCAGCGCCAACGCCGCGTACCACGGTGCTGCCAGCCACGACGGGTTGACCAAGGGGTGCTTCGCACCTGTGGACAAGCCTGCACCGCAACACGCCGACGGCCTTCAAATGCCAACCGGCGTCACGTCGATGTAGTCCCGTTGTGTCCGTGGAATTGGGGTGAGTCCAGTTGGCCGTCAGGCCCAGGTCGCGCATCACCACAAAAAGCCTGCCGGAAATCGTTGACCCACGGTGTCTGAGCGCGCGGGGGTCTGTGAAAACTCGCGCGTGGAATTGTTTCCACCCGTCTATCCGACGGCGAGTAATCTGAAGAGTCGCCGGGCGCCGCTTCATCAGCGTTCGAGCGGCAGGCAAAGCGCCGACCGCCGAAGCGGACTGGCTAACTCCGCGGCAGCACGGATGAGAATGCCGGCGGCCGCGACTTTTGCGCAGCCCTGGTCAGCGCGAGCAACCGCCCCCCGCGTCACCCTCGAGCACTTTTGGTCACTGGCCCGGTCGTCGGCGCGGCCTTCCGTCCGATCGTTTTCCCGAACACCGTACCCGCGAGCCGCAAATTGATTACCATACCGAATCTCTGTATACTGGCAAGTATTTAGACGCTGCCGCTCAGTAAGCAATGCGTCCCTGGTCAACTTGTCGATCCACCCACCGACCCACCGCAGCGCAGGACACCACCGACGCCATGAGCCCGACAGCGCGCACAGCCCTCATCACCGGCGCCGGTGGCGGGATCGGCCGTGCCATCGCGCTGCGGCTGGCGGCCGAGGGTTTTGACATCGGCGTGCTCGACCTCGACGAAGCCGGCGCGCATGAAACCGCACGCCTGGTGCAGGCCCAGGGCCGCCGCGCCTGCGCCGCGGTGGCCAGCGTCGCAAAACGCGACCGGGTGCGGGACGCGGTGGCGCGCCTGACGCAGGCACTGGGGCCGATCGACACCCTGGTCAACAACGCTGGCATCCTGCGCACGGCGCCGTTTGTCGACATCACTGAGGCCGATTGGCTCGACACCCTGTCGATCAACCTCGACGGCGTTTTCCATTGCAGCCAGGCGGTCTTGCCCGGCATGCTCGCGCGGCGCGCCGGCTGCATCGTGAACATGTCGTCGTGGACCGGCAAGAAGGGCGTGCCGAATCACGCCGCCTACAGCGCCAGCAAGGCCGCGGTGATCGCGCTGACGCAGAGCGTCGCGGCTGAGGTGGCGGCGCAGGGCGTGCGTGTCAACGCGGTCTGCCCCGGCATCATCGTCGACACTGCGATGCGCGAAGTCGCCGAGCGCCTGAGCGGCGCCCAGGGCCTGCCCGACCTCGACAGCCGCGTGCGCACCCTGGTGCCGATGCGTCGCGCCGGGCTGCCCGCCGATGTTGCCGGCGTGGTCGCTTTCCTGGCCTCGGACGACGCCGCTTACATGACCGGGCAGGCCATCAATATCACGGGAGGCTTATGGATGAACTGAGCGCCCCAAGGCCGGCCGAAGCCGGCCGTCCCCCGCGGGGATCAAGGAAAGTGGCAAAGCCACATTTCCCTGAGAGTCACCGCGGCGCCGCGGCGGGCACCAGCCCATCGAATCCGACTGCCTTCGACGCCGTCGTCATCGGCGCGGGCTTTGCCGGCCTGTACATGCTGCACCGACTGCGCCAGCTCGGCCTGCGCGCGCGGGTCTTCGAGGCTGGAGAAGGCGTCGGCGGCACCTGGTACTGGAACCGCTACCCCGGCGCGCGCTGCGATGTCGAGAGCATGCAGTATTCGTACTCCTTCGACGAGGCACTGCAGCAGGAATGGCTGTGGAGCGAGCGCTACCCGCAGCAGGCCGAGATCCTGCGCTATATCAACCATGTCGCCGACCGCTTCGCCCTGCGCCGCGACATCCAGCTCGACACCCGCGTCAGCAGCGCGCACTACAACGAAGGCGAGCAGCGCTGGACGGTGCAGACCGAACGCAGCAGCGACGGCAGTGGCGGCGACATCGTGCAGGCGCGTTTTGTCATCTCCGCCGCTGGTTGCCTGTCGATGGCCAAGGTGCCTGAGCTGCCCGGCCTGGCCGCCTTCAAGGGCCGCTGGTACCACACCGGCCGCTGGCCGCACGAGACGGTCGACTTCAGCGGCCAGCGGGTGGCGGTCATCGGCACCGGCTCGTCGGGCATCCAGACCATTCCCGTGCTCGCGCGCCAGGCGAAGGAACTCGTCGTCTTCCAGCGCACGCCCAATTTCAGCATCCCGGCCTGGAACAAGCCCCTGCCGGTGGCCGACCAGGAAGCCTGGAAAAGCGGCTATGCCGAGCACCGTGCGCAGGCGCGCACGACACGGTCGGGCATCCTCTACGACTACAGCACACGCGCCGGCGTCGATATGTCTGACGTTGAACGGCAGCAAGAGTTCGACCGCCGCTGGCAGCGCGGCGGGGCAAATTTCACCCATGCCTTCAACGATATCTACAGCAACAAGATCTCCAACGACGCTGCCGCCGAATACGTGCGCAACAAGATCCGCAGCACCGTGCACGACGCCCAGGTCGCCGCGCTGCTGGCACCGACCGACCATGCCATCGGCACCAAGCGCATCTGCGTCGATTCCAACTACTACGAAACCTTCAACCTGCCGCATGTAAAGCTCGTCGATCTGCGCGCAACGCCGATCGAGCAGGTCACGCCCGACGGCATCCGCACCAGCGCGCAGAGCCACGACTTCGACGCGATCGTCTTCGCCACCGGCTACGACGCGATCACTGGCGCGCTCGACGGCATCGACATCCGCGGCGCGGGCGGGCGCAGCCTGAAGGACAAATGGTCGCAGGGGCCGAGCACCTACCTCGGCCTGATGAGCGCCGGCTTCCCGAACCTGTTCATCATCACCGGGCCGGGCAGCCCATCGGTGCTGACGAATGTCATCGTCGCCATCGAGCAGCATGTCGACTGGATCGCGCGTGCGCTCGGCCATATGCAGGCGCAGGCGCTGCATCGCATCGCGCCGGTGGCTCAGGCCGAAACCGACTGGATGCTGCATGTCCACGAGGTTGCCAACAAGACCCTCTTTCCGGGTACCAACTCCTGGTACACCGGCGCCAACATCCCCGGCAAGCCGCGGGTTTTCTTGCCCTACATCGGCGGCCTGGGCACCTACACCACGATCTGCGAAGACGTCATCGCCGCCGGCTACCGCGGCTTCGAGTTCAGCGCCAGCCCGGCGCCTGCTCTGGCCCACCGCCCTACACCCCAAGTCCTTCGGGACACCACCTCGACGGAGACATCATGAACAGCATCCCAACCCGGCTCGCCAAACCTTCCATCGCCAGCAGCCGCAAGGCCCGCAGCCGCTTGACCCGTCTTGCTGCAGGCCTGGCCCTGGGCGGCCTGGCGCTGGCGGTGGCGGCGCAGTCCGAAGCGCCCGCCGACGGTGTCTACAAGGACCGCGTCGACTGGGGCGTGATGATGGACCTGAGCGGCCCGGCATCGGCCTCGCAGGGCATCTGGGCGACTGGCTTCCAGGACTACATGCGCAAGCTCAATGAAGCCGGCGGCGTACACGGCCGCAAGATCAATGTGCTCGCCGAAGACAGCCGCTTCAACCCGGCGCAGGACAAGATCAACTACGAAAAACTGTCGACGCAGACGCCGGTGCTGGCGATCGCGGGCATGGGCTCGTCGAGCTCGCAGGTCTCGCTGGCGCCGACCATCCGCGGCGGCAAGATCCCCATCGTCGGCACCTACACCAGCACCAAGCCGCTGTCAGAGCCGGTCTCGCCGCTGGTCTACGGCGGCTTCTGCAGCTACCCGCAGATGGCGCAGACGGGGGTCGGCTACTACGCCGACATGCTCAAGCTCAAGGCGCCGAAGGTGATGGTCGTGTCGATCGAAAGTGCCGGTGGCGTTGAGTACGCGCAGATGGTGCAGGCCGCAGCGGCCAAGCTCGGCGGCTCGTCGAGCCTGGTGACGATGAAGATCACGGCCGCCGACGTGACACCGCAGGTGCTGGAGATCATCGCCCAGAAGCCCGATTTCATCACCATCTACGGCGTGCCCAACACCGCCATCCTGACGATGAAGGCGATGCACCAGTACGGGCTGAAAATACCGGCCTTTGGCATCAGCTACCTGCTTTCGCCGTCGATCTACGCGGCGATGGGCCCCGACGCTGGCGCCAACTACAACGTCATCAGCTGCTTCACCCCCGGCGGCACCGACCAGTCGGCGGGCAGCCGCGAGATGATGGCCGCCGCTGACAAGTACGGCCGCAGCGCCGCGGTGCGAGAAGACATCAACTACGTCGCCGGCTGGGTCGTCGGCCAGATGTCCGCCGAAGCCCTGACCAGGACCGGCCCCGAGCCGACCCGCGCCAAGCTCGTCGAGTCGATGAACAGGGGCTTTACGGTCGACAGCAAGGGCCTGGCCGCGCCGTTCACCTACACGGCCGACAACAAAACCGGCCCGGCGGCCTTCCGCATGATCG
>JANOKR010000325.1:0-3511 GCA_031419315.1 Betaproteobacteria bacterium | reverse complement strand
GCCCTGCGGGCGCTGGCGCGCATAGTCGAGGCTGGCTTCGTAGCCGGCAAACCCGAGCATCACCGCGCCCAGGCCGACGCCGATGCGCGCTTCATTCATCATGTGGAACATGCAGCGCAGACCTTCACCAGGCTGGCCGACCAGGTAGCCGATGGCACCTTGAACGCCGTCATTCGATGACCCCGCGGCAGCGCCAGCCACCGGGTAGCGGCCTTCGCCAAAATTGAGCAGGCAGTTGGTGGTGCCGCGATAGCCGAGTTTGTGGTTCAGGCCGGCCAACGCGACGTCGTTGCGCACCCCTGTCAACGCCGCCTGTTCATTGACCAGCTTCTTCGGCACGATGAACAGCGAGATGCCGCGTGTGCCCGGCACCAGCTTGCCATCGGCCGCAGGGATCTTGGCCAGCACCAGGTGGATGATGTTCTCGGTGAGCTCGTGCTCACCGGCGCTGATCCACATCTTGTTGCCACGCAGCCGGTAGCGCGGGCCGAGCGCGTCGGCTTCGAAGTTGTCGCCGTCGGGCATCGCGCGTGTGCTGACATCGGACAGCGACGATCCCGCCTGCGGCTCGCTCAGGCACATCGTGCCGAACCAGCGGCCGGAGAAGAGGTTTTTCGCGAATACCTCGCGCTGCATCGCCGTGCCATGCGCCATCAGCAGGTTCGCGTTGCCACTGGTCAGCATCGCGTAGCCGCCCATCGCGATGCTGGCCTTGCTGAAAAAGGCATTCGCTGCCATCTCGATGACACAGGGCAACTGCATGCCGCCGAGTTCATAGTCCTGCGCCGCGGCGAGCATCCCCGAGCCGACATACGCCGCCAACGCGGCATGGGTCGATGCCGGCAGATGCACCCGCTCGCCATCGAAGTGCGGCTCTTCGGTGTCCGACAGCCGGTTGAACGGTGCGTACTTTTCGCGCGCGATGCGCTCGCAGGTATCGAGCACCGAGTTGAAAGTTTCGCGCGAGTGGTCGGCAAAACGCGGCCGTTGCAGCAGCGAGCCGACATCGAGCCAGTCGTGCAGCAGGAAGTCGAGCGTGGCGCGCATCAGCGGGCCGTCCTTTCAGACGCGACCAAGGCCATCGTGGCCGAGGCTTTCATCACCAACGTGCGCTTAGCCCCGGCTACCGCAAAAACTTCGGCTTCGGTGAAACTCAAGTTGCTCCCGGCCTTGATCACGCGTGCATCACAGACCAGCCGCTCGCCGCGGCCGGGCCGCAACTGGCTCGTCTTGAGCTCGGCAGTGATTGCCCAATGGCCGTCGGGCGCGACAGTCTGTGCCGCGGCACCCATCGTGTGATCGGCCATCGTCGCCATCACGCCGGCATGTACCTGGCCAGTGTGCTGGTTGAAACGCGGCTGCAACGCCATCTCGGTGCTGACGACGCCTTCGGACACCGCCACCGGCTGGATGCCGAGGTCGACCATGAACGGCGACTGGCGGAAAAAAGCCCGCAAGGTGTCGAGATCAACTTTCATCGTGCCAGCTTGAAATGCGCCAGTGCGGCGGCGGCAATCGGTGCACCCCACTCCTGCAAGAAGTGCCCACCTTCGGCAACCTCCAGCGGCGGCGGGCAGCCGCGGATGCGCTTTTGCAGCGCGCGCATCGGCATCTCGCCGAGCACCGGGTCTTGCATGCCGATAGCCATGAAGCTGTCGCCCGACCATTGATCTTGCCAGAAGCGGCCGGCCTCGCGGCTGAGCGCCGCGCCGGGGGCGTCGTCACCATCGGGCACCAGGTTCGGGAAGGCGCGCAGCGCGGCCTTGTAGCGGGCGTCAGGGAATGGTGCGTCGTAGGCGGCAACTTCGGCGTCGGTCATGTCCGGCTTGCCACGCCGGATGAGCTTGCCCACCGGCAGATCGGCTTGCTGGTTGGAGTAGTCGCGCCATTGGCGAAAGCCTTCGGTCACCCGGCCAGTGCCGAGGCCGGTATTCATGACGAGCAAGCGGGTGAATCGATTTGGCATCGCCATCGGCAAGGTCAGCCCGAGCAGGCCGCCCCAGTCCTGGCTGTCGAGCAGGATTTTTTTCAGGTCCAGCCGTTCGATGAAGTCGAGCAACATCGAGCGATGAAACTCGAAGCTGTGCGCTTCAACGTTTTCGGGTTTGTCGGAGCGGCCGAAGCCGATCAAGTCAGGCGCGACCACACGCAGGCCGGCAGCGCTGAAGACCGGGATCATGTGCCGGTAGAGGTAGCTCCAGCTCGGGTTGCCATGCAGGCACAGCGCGGTGACGGCGGCATCGCGAATGCCTACGTCAAGGTAGTGGACCCGCAGCGACTGGAACTCGCTGTAATGCGGCGTGAAGACAAAACCGGGCAAACCGGCAAAACGATCGTCGGGGGTGCGCAGCATGGGTGATGTGACGGCAGTGACTACAAGACCTCGAACACACCCGCCGCGCCCATGCCGCCGCCAACACACATCGTGATGCAAACCCGCTTCGCGCCGCGGCGCGTGCCTTCGATCAAGGCGTGGCCGGTCAGGCGCTGGCCGCTGACGCCGTAGGGGTGGCCGACGGCGATCGCGCCACCGTTGACGTTGAGGCGGTCCATCGGGATGCTTAAGCGGTCAGCGCAGTAAAGCACCTGCACCGCGAAGGCTTCATTGAGTTCCCAAAGATCGATATCGTCGACCTTGAGGCCCAGGCGCTGCAATACCTTCGGCACCGCAAACACCGGGCCGATGCCCATCTCGTCAGGCTCGCAGCCGGCGACCGCAAAGCCGAGAAAACGGCCGAGCGGCTTGAGGCCATGTTTTTGTGCGTAGGCGTCGCTAACGATCACGCAGGCACCGGCGCCGTCGCTGTACTGGCTCGCGTTGCCGGCCGACACGACACCCCCGGGAAGCGCGGTGCGGATGCCTTGCACGGCCTCGAAGGTGGTGCCGGGGCGCAGGCCTTCGTCGGCACTGATGGTGACTTGCTTGCTGCGCAGGCCAAGCTGCGCATCGGCAACACCGGCGGTCACGGTGCAGGCGACCATCTCGTCGTTGAATTTGCCGGCCTCTTGCGCGGCACAGGCCTTTTGCTGACTCGCGGCGCCAAACTGGTCCATCCGCTCCTTGGCGATCTTGTAGCGCTTGGCGACGTTCTCTGCGGTCTGCAACATCGGCAGGTAGATGTCGGGTTTGTTTTCCTTGAGCCAGCTGTCGATCATCATGTGCTGGTTCATCTCCTGCTGCACACAAGAGATGCTCTCGACGCCACCCGCGACATAAACATCACCCTCGCCGGCGATGACCCGCTGCGCTGCCATCGCGATCGATTGCAGGCCGCTCGAGCAGAAGCGGTTGATCGTGGCCCCGCTGACCGTGATCGGCAGGCCGGCGCGCAACGCAATCTGGCGCGCGACGTTCATGCCGGTGGCGCCTTCGGGGTTGGCGCAGCCCATCAGTACGTCTTCGATCGCGCCGGGGTCGATGCCCGCGCGTTCGACTGCGGCCTTCACCGCGAAGCCGCCGAGCGTGGCGCCGTGGGTCATGTTGAAAGCGCCCTTCCAGCTTTTGGCCAGG
>JANOKR010000324.1:0-2161 GCA_031419315.1 Betaproteobacteria bacterium | reverse complement strand
GCATCGCGGTCACCAGCGCGCCCGATTGCGAAACGAAGGCCAGCTCGCCGGCCATGGCATCGGTGTGCGCGAAGCTGGCATTCAGGCCGATGTGCGGCGCCAGCAGGCCGATGCAGTTGGGGCCCAGGATGCGCAGCAGGTGAAGGCGCGCGGCGGCCAGCATGGCTTGCTTCTGCGCAGCGTCCAGCCCGGCGGTCAGTACCACCGCGGCGCGCGTTCCGAGTGCGCCCAGCTCGTCGATCAGGCCTGCCACGGTGGCTGGCGGCGTGCAGATGACGGCCAACTCGGGGACGAACGGCAAATCGGCGGCGCGTGCAAAGACCGCTTGCCCCTCGAATGCGTAGCGCTTCGGATTGACGGCAAGCATCGGGCCTTTGAAGCCACCACCCCGCAGGTTCGCCCAGACCCTGGCACCCACGCTGGCGGTGCGTTGCGACGCGCCGAATACGGCCACCGAGGCCGGGTCGAACAATTGATCGAGATTGCGAATGCTCATGTGCAGGCCAGTGGTGTTGTGGGCACATTGCGGCCCCCACGGGGCGGGTGTCTGCCGCCCAATGGGACCAATGATGGAAGGTCGCCAGAGATCGACCTTTGACAGGCGTCAAGGTGGTTAGCGTTGAGGACGTGCGTCGATTGGATCGGCCGTGATGCGGGCCAGGGGCGCCGGGGTGCGGCGCAAGCTGGCATCCGCCCTCCGCAGCGCGGGCGACTGTCCGTTGATCTGCATCAAGGCGGGCCTGCGACGGCAGATCAAGATGGCCTATGTTCATCACTTTCAAAACTGCATCACGATGAACACTCCACGCAACCCAGCGCTGCTCCGCAGGCCTTGGTGGACTGTGCTGTTGGGAGCGGCGATCACGCTGCCACTCGCGGCACAGCCGAACGCCGAACCGGTACCTGGTGAGTACCGCGTCGTCCAAGGCGAGGTTGACCGTGGCACCTACACCGGTTGGCGCCTGTTTCATACGACTTGCTATGGTTGTCATGGCGTCGACGCCGTGGGAACCGACGTGGCGCCCAACCTCGTGGAGCGCGTCAAAACGCTCACGCCGCGCGCGTTCGCGACCAAGGTGCTCACGAGCTACCGCATCGTTTTGTTAGCCAACGAAGCGAACACCGAGGATCGCACCGCCATGCGCGAAGCGATGGTCGAAGAAGTCATGCGGCGCGAGCGGGGTGCGCGCGGCCAGATCATCATGCCCGCGTGGGAATCCGACCCCAAGGTGAACGCCCACGTGCTCGATCTGTTTGCCTACCTCTCGGCGCGCGCTGACGGCAAGCTGGGGCCAGGCAAGCCCACGCTGAGGGTGGCCGCCGAGCGCTAGGCTGGCTTCCAAGTAGGCGCACAACTTACCCCAAGCCATCAAGAACTGATCGATGAAAATCCTGGTACCTGTTGACGGCTCCGAGCCCGCGCTGGACGCCGTGCGCCACGCCTTGCACCTGCGCCGTGAAGGCCTGAAGTCCAGCTTCGTGCTGGCCACCGTGCAGGAACCGATCTATTTGTACGAGATGGCGCTGGCCCCCGATGCCGACATGTTGGAGCGCGTCAGCGGCGCAGCCGGGGCGCGCGCACTGGAAAGCGCCGAAGCGCTGTTCAAGGCTGCCGACGAGCCCTACGAGCGCGAGATTGCCTCTGGCTTTCCCGCCACCGCCTTGATCGACGTTGCCGAACGGTATGGATGCGACACCATCGTCATGGGTGCGCGGGGCATCGGCGCCTTGCGCGGCGCGCTCCGCGGCTCGGTGTCGCAGGCGGTGTTGCATGCGTCCAAGTTGCCCGTCACGCTGGTCAAGCATGCCGAAACCGATTTTGCCGATTGATCAGGGTGAAAAAGAATCAACCGCCCGTCCACCAGATCGAATTGCGCATCGTCCAACTTTCGGAACTGTTCAATTCGATGGATCCGACGCCTTTCCATCATCGCGATCTCGATCCCAATGCAGAAAAGTTCCTGGAAAGCTGGGCGCTGCAGTTTCCCCAGAGCAGCCACTTTCGGATCATCGTCCACATCGAAAAGATGCCGCCGGAGGACCCCGCCCCACTGGTGGCCGAGGCCATCCACAACCACTTTGAAGACAAGTCGGTGATCGCCAAGCGCACGCTGCGCCTGCTGATGCAGGAGGGGCGCACCAGCCTGCTGATCGGCGTCGG
>JANOKR010000323.1:0-11376 GCA_031419315.1 Betaproteobacteria bacterium | reverse complement strand
CGATTTTGCAAACGGCGCGCAGGTGGTCATCGACCAGTTCATCGCCTCCGGCGAGGTCAAGTGGGGCCGGGTCAACGGCCTGACATTGATGTTGCCGCATGGTTATGAAGGCCAGGGTCCCGAGCATTCATCGGCACGGCTCGAGCGCTTCATGCAGCTCGCTGCCGACAACAATATGCAGATCGTGCAGCCGACGTCGGCGAGCCAGATCTTCCACCTGCTGCGGCGGCAGATGGTGCGCCAGTTCCGCAAGCCGCTGATCATCTTCACGCCGAAATCGCTGCTGCGCGCGAAGGACGCGACCTCGCCGCTGACCGAGTTCACCAAGGGCGATTTCAAGACCGTGATCGGCCCGGCGCGCGCTGAAGTCGAAGGCGAAACAGTCAAACGGGTCATCGCCTGCTCGGGCAAGGTCGCTTACGACCTGATCAAGAAGCGTGACGAAAAGAAGGCCTGGGATGTGGCCATCGTGCGGGTCGAGCAGCTCTACCCGTTCCCGCACAAGGCCTTCGCGGCGGAGATGAAACGCTTCCCGAACGCGACCGAAATCGTCTGGTGTCAGGACGAGCCGCAGAATCAGGGGGCGTGGTTCTACGTCCAGCATTACGTGCATGAAAACATGGTCGAGGGCCAGCGCCTGGGTTACGCCGGCCGGCCGCCGTCAGCGTCGCCTGCGGTCGGCTACGCGCATCTGCACCAGGAGCAGTTGAAGGCCTTGCTCGACCAGGCTTTTGGCAAGCTCAAGGGCTTTGTGCTCGCCAAATAACCAGCCGCATGCATCGCCGCGAAAACACCTGAAACACCTGACGAGAATATTCATGGCCCTCATCGAAGTCAAGGTTCCGCAACTTTCGGAATCGGTCGCAGAAGCAACCCTGCTGCAGTGGAAAAAGAAACCCGGCGATGCCGTCGAGATGGACGAGATCCTGATCGAAATCGAGACTGACAAGGTCGTGCTCGAAGTGCCGGCGCCAGTCGGCGGGGTGCTCGCCGAACATGTCGTCGCCGACGGCGGCCTGGTGGTCAGCGATCAGTTGATCGCGCGCATCGATACCGAAGGCAAGGCCGCTGCAACGGCAGCTGCGCCAGCCGCTGCGGCCGCAGCCGCGCCGACCGCAGCGCCACCGGCCAGGTCCGACGCCGTGATGCCCGCTGCGGCCAAGCTGATGGCCGACAACCAGCTTGGCCGCGGCAGCGTGGCCGGCACGGGCAAGGATGGCCGCGTGACCAAGGGCGATGTGCTCGGCGCGCTGGCGGCGCCGAAAGTCGCGCCGGTTGCAGCAGCTGCTGCGACTACCGCGCCCGCCGTCGCTGCGCCGCGTGCATTGCCGACCGTCGCCGCGCCGCCGATGGCCAGCCTGGGCGACCGCCCCGAGCAGCGCGTGCCGATGTCGCGCCTGCGCGCCCGTGTTGCCGAGCGGCTGCTGCAATCGCAGGCCACCAACGCCATCCTGACGACCTTCAACGAGGTCAACATGGCGCCGCTGATGGAGATGCGCAAACGCTTCCAGGAAAAGTTCGAGAAGGAGCATGGTGTCAAAGTCGGCTTCATGAGCTTCTTCGTCAAGGCCGCGGTCGCCGCGCTGAAAAAGTACCCGGTGCTGAATGCCAGCGTCGACGGCAACGATATCGTCTACCACGGCTATTTCGACATCGGCATCGCGGTCGGTTCACCGCGCGGGCTGGTGGTGCCGATCCTGCGCAATGCCGACCAGATGAGCTTCGCCGACATCGAAAAGAAGATCGCCGAATATGGCGCCAAGGCCCGCGACGGCAAGCTGTCGATGGACGAGCTGACCGGCGGCACTTTTTCGATCAGCAACGGCGGCGTCTTTGGCTCGATGCTGAGCACGCCGATCATCAACCCGCCGCAGAGTGCGATCCTCGGCGTGCACGCGACCAAGGACCGCGCGGTGGTTGAAAACGGCCAGATCGTGGTCCGCCCGATGAACTACCTGGCGATGAGCTACGACCACCGCATCATCGACGGCCGCGAAGCGGTGCTCGGCCTGGTCACGATGAAGGACGCGCTCGAAGACCCGGCGCGGCTGCTGTTCGATATCTGACCGGCAACCGCCACCGCGACCGCCACCGCCAACACGACAAGGGGCAGGCCATGTCAATCGCCGAAGAACTCTCGCGCCTGGACGAACTGCGCACCCGTGGCGTGCTCAGCGAAGACGAATTCCAGCGCGCCAAACAACGCCTGCTCGACGGCGTCGGTGCGCCGCCGGCGGTTGCACCCGCGGCGTTGGCGATCAACCGCTTTCGGCGCAGCAACGCCGACCGCTGGATCGGCGGTGTCTGCGGCGGCTTGGGCGTGGTCAGTAGCATCGAATCCTGGATCTGGCGCCTGATCCTGGTTGCACTCGCCCTCTTTGGCGGCACCGGCGTGCTGCTCTACATCCTGCTGTGGATCTTCGTGCCCAACGAATGACCTGCACGACCACGACCACGACCACGATCACCACAAAACCCCATGGCCAAGAATTTTGATGTCATCGTCATCGGCGGCGGCCCCGGCGGCTATATCGCCGCGATCCGCGCGGCGCAGCTCGGTTTCAAGGTCGCCTGCGTCGACGAGTGGAAAAACGCCAAGGGCGGCCCGGCGCCGGGTGGCACCTGTACCAACGTCGGCTGCATCCCGAGCAAGGCGCTGCTGCAGTCGAGCGAACACTACGAGCACGCCGGCAAACATTTTGCCGACCATGGCATCGGGGTCGGCAACCTGACGCTGGATCTGACCAGGATGCTCGGCCGCAAGGACAGCGTGGTCAAGCAGAACAACGAAGGCATCCTGTTCCTGTTGAAAAAAAACAAGGTCGCTTTTTTCCACGGCCGCGGTGCGTTTGTTAAAGCTGATGACGGCGGACATCAGATCCAGATCGGCGAAGAGTTGCTGTCTGCCAAGCAGATCATCGTCGCCACCGGCTCCAGCGCGCGCCCGCTGCCGGGCGTGGCCTTCGACGAAGACCGCATCCTCAGCAACGACGGTGCGCTGCGCATCGGTGCGAGTTCCGGCGAAGTGCCAGCCAAGCTGGCGCTGATCGGCTCGGGCGTCATCGGCCTGGAAATGGGCTCGGTCTGGCGCCGGCTCGGCGCCGAGGTCACGGTGCTCGAAGCACTGCCGACGTTTCTGGGTGCGGTCGACGAACAGATCGCCCGGGAGGCGCACAAGGCGTTCACCAAGCAGGGCCTGAAGATCGAACTCGGTGTCAAGGTCGGCGCGATCGAGTCGGGCAAGAAGGGCGTGACAGTGGCCTACACGGATGCCAAGGGCGCAGCGCAGTCGCTCAGCGTCGACCGGGTCATCGTCTCGATCGGCCGCGTGCCCAATACCACCGGCCTGAATGCCGAGGCCGTCGGGCTGAAGCTCGACGAACGTGGTGCGATCGTCGTCGACGATGAATGCCGCACCAACCTGCCCGGTGTCTGGGCGGTGGGCGATGTGGTGCGTGGCCCGATGCTGGCGCACAAGGCCGAAGAAGAAGGCGTGGCGGTGGCCGAGCGCATCGCCGGCCAGCATGGTCATGTCAACTTCAACACCATCCCCTGGGTCATCTACACGTCGCCAGAAATCGCCTGGGTCGGCCAGACCGAACAGCAACTCAAGGCCGCCGGGCGCGCCTACCGCGCCGGCACGTTTCCGTTCATGGCCAACGGCCGCGCGCGTGCACTCGGCGATACGACCGGCATGGTCAAGATGCTCGCCGATGCCGCCACCGACGAGATCCTGGGCGTGCACATCGTCGGCCCGATGGCCAGCGAGCTGATCGCTGAATGTGTCGTCGCGATGGAGTTCAAGGCCAGCAGCGAAGATATCGCGCGCATCTGCCACGCCCACCCGTCGTTGAGCGAGGCGACCAAGGAAGCCGCGCTCGCGGTCGACAAGCGGACTTTGAATTTCTGACATCGTGGTGGCGGCTGCGCCGGGCGTTCGGGCCCTCTACGAAGCGACACTCATCGAGCGCGGCTACAGCAGCGACACTGCGCAGCTGCGCGCCATCGACGCGCTCGAACGCTGCGAGCAGGAATGGGCCGACTACAAGGCACGGCGCAGCAATGCGCTGACCAAATTGATGTTGGGTGCCCCCGCGGCGCCAAGCGCCGTCCCCCCGGGGGGGAGCGAGCCTGTCTTGAGGCGGCTCGGCGACTGGCTCGTGCGCCCGCCGATCCCGCGCGGCGTCTATATGCACGGCGGGGTTGGGCGTGGCAAGAGTTTTTTGATGGACTGCTTTTTCCAGTCCGTGCCGCTGACCCGCAAGACCCGCCTGCACTTCCACGAGTTCATGCGCGAAGTGCACCGCGAACTGCAAGACCTGAAGGGCACGGTGAACCCGCTTGAAGAGCTGGGCAAACGCATCGCGCGGCGTTTCAGGTTGATCTGCTTCGATGAGTTTCACGTCGCCGATGTCACCGACGCGATGATCCTGCACCGGCTGCTCGAAGCGCTGTTTGCCAACCGGGTGAGCATCGTCACAACGTCGAACTTCCACCCCGACGCGCTGTACCCGAACGGGCTGCACCGCGACCGCATCCTGCCGGCGATCGAGCTGTTGAAGGGCCATCTCGAAGTCATCGGCGTCGACGCCGGCACCGACTACCGCCAGCGCACGCTGGCGCATGTGACGATGTACCACACGCCCTTGGGTGCGGCCGCCGACGCCGCGCTGCAAGCCGCGTTCGAAGAGTTGGCCGAGGCGCGTGACGAAGATCCGCTGCTGCATATCGAACACCGCGAACTGCGCTCGCTGCGGCGCGCCGGCGGTGTCGTCTGGTTCGACTTCAAGACCCTGTGTGGTGGGCCGCGATCGCAGAACGATTACCTCGAACTCGCGGCGCGTTTTCACACCGTGCTGCTGTCGGGCGTGCCGCAAATGTCGCCGCGCCTGGCCAGCGAAGCGCGGCGATTTACCTGGCTCGTCGATGTGCTCTACGACCGGCGCGTGAAACTGCTCCTGTCAGCTGAGGTGGCGGCTGAGGCGCTCTACACCGAAGGCCCGCTGGCGCATGAATTCCCGCGCACCGTTTCGCGCCTGGCCGAGATGCAGTCGAGCGCCTATCTCGCGCTCGAACGGCGCGAGGTCGATACCGCATTGACCTGAGACGCGGAGCCGCAATGCCCAGGTGCCGCCCCATCGCCGTTGCTGCACGCGCACCGACACGCACGGTCGGCCCCGGCCTTGTGCTTGCACTCGCCGTCGCAGGCGCCCTCGCGCTGCTGTGCCTGCGCGACGCAACTGCGCTGCCATCGGTGCAGCGTGTCAGCGCCGAGCGGCTGGAGATCGCGCAGAAGCGATCGGCTGTCGAGGTGGCGTTTGCCAAGGCCCGTGAAGACTGCGCGCGCAATTTTGCGGTCACCGCCTGCATCGATACGGCGCGAGCGCAGCGTCGCGAAGCGCGGCTGGTCTTGAATGAGCGCGAGCAGGCACTGGCAACTTTCGAGCGCAGCGAACGGGCCCTGGCCCGCGAGCGCGCGCTGGCCCAAAAACAGGCCGAACTGGCGGCAAGGTCGAGCTTGCCCGCCGGCCCGGCAACACCGGCCAGCGCGTTGTCGGGTGCCAGGATTCGATCTGCGCCATCCGCGGGCACAGGCCCGCGGTCAGCGGCCAGCGCCGCTGCACCGGCCGCCAGCACCGCCAGGCCAGTTGTCAGGCCCGGCAGCGCTGCCGAACGCCGGCGCCGTGCGGAGTTCGAAACACGCGAGCGCGCGGCGCAGGCGCACCGGGTTGACGTTGAACAGCGAAACGCGCTGCGCGCGGCGAAGAAAAAACGTGCCGCAGCGCTGCCGTCGCCAGCAAGCGCGCCGGCGAGTTCAGCATCGCGCTGAGCAGCGCGTCCCGTCTGGCGGCGCGGGCCGCCGCCGGCCGCCTACTTGCCGAGTGCCTCGACCCGCACCAGCGTCAGCGACAGGTTGTCGCCGCCGCCGCGCGCCCGCTGGCGGGCTTTGCTGATGAGCATTTCACTTGCACCCCGCGGCGGCAGCGCATGCAGGATCGCGCCCATCTCCTTGGGGGTGAAGTAGTGCCACAGGCCGTCGGAGCAGGCCAGCAGCGTGTCGCCAAATTCGAGCCGGTCGATATGCCACATCGTCACCGGCGGCTCCTGCTCGGTGCCCAGGCAGCCAGTGAGCAGGTTCGATTGTGGGTGGGTGTTCGCGGCGGCTTCGGTGATCTTGCCTTCGTCGATCAGGCGCTGCACGAAAGAATGGTCCATCGTGCGCTGGACCATCTCGTGGCCGCGGAAGTGATAGATCCGCGAGTCGCCAGCGTGGGCGATGCCACATTCAAGATTGGGGTTGATCACGAAGGCCGCCACCGTGCTGTGCGGCTCTTCTTCAGACGACAGCGCCGTCAGCTTGATCATCAGATGCGACTCGAGCACGAGCTGGCGCAACATCGCACCGACGTCGTCCTCGCTCGGCACATAACGCTCGAAGATCTGACGCGCGGTCAGCAGGACCTGGTCGGACGCCTTGCGCCCGCCGCTCTTGCCGCCCATGCCGTCGGCGACGATGCCGAGCACACAGCCTTCGACACGTTCGTGTTTGATGACCGCGACCTGGTCCTGTTGGTACTGGCGGTCGCCGCGATGGATGGCGGTGGCGGCCGTGAGCCGGAAGCTCGGAAGCGGGGCATTCATGGCCGGCGACTATAAACTCGCAGCCTTCGGTGCCGACCAGTGGCCTGCCAGGCAGCGCGAGTCAACGTGAAGCAGTGTGAGCAATGCGGGTAATGCGGGTAATGCGAGTAGTGCAAGTAGTGCAAGTCGTGCAAGTCGTGCGACCAGGGCGAATAGCGCGGGCAATCTGAGCAATGGACAACAACCTGCACTCGCTGCCGCGCCGGCTCATCGAGCTGCGCATCGAGCATGCCGACCTGAACAGCCTGATCGACCGCGCCACCGAAGACGAGTCGCCGGCTGACGACCTCGCGCTGCGGCGGCTGAAAAAACGCCGCCTGGCCCTGCGGGACCTGATCGCGCAGCTTGAGCGCGAGATCGAACCGCCGGAGCCGGCCTGAGCACGGCACCGCTGTCCGGCCGGCGTCCGGGGCCTGAACTGCGATGAGCGCCGAGGGTCTCCCGAGGGCGAATTCCCGCTTGGCGGGACCGGCATGGGCCACGAAGGGGCCCCTTCGTGCCCCGTGCCGTAGGGTGCCCCAGTGAACACCGACGACGACTTGCCGGCGCGGGTGGCCGCGACTTTTGCCAGCCACGGCCCGCTGGCGCTCAGCGACGAATCGCATCGGCCGCGCCCACCGCAAGACCAGATGGCGCAGGCCGTCGCGTCGGCGCTCGAAGCACGCTCGACCCTCGTCGTGGAAGCAGGCACCGGCGTCGGCAAGACTTTTGCCTACCTGGTGCCACTGCTCTTGTCGGGGCAACGCGCGCTGGTCAGCACCGCGACGAAGAGCCTGCAGGACCAGCTTTTCCTGCGCGACCTGCCGCGCCTCAAAGCCGCGCTGCAGGTGCCGGCGAAGCTGGCGCTGCTCAAGGGCCGCGCAAGTTATCTCTGCCTGCACCGGCTCGAACAGGCGCGCGACAGCGCCGAGCTGCCGGATCGTTTTGCGGTGCGCACGCTGGCCCGCATCGAGACCTGGGCGCAGGGCACCCGCAGCGGCGACCTGGCCGAAATCGAAGGCCTGGACGACCGCTCCCCGGTGATCCCGCTGGTCACCTCGACGCGCGAAAACTGCCTCGGCACCGATTGCCCGCGCTACAGCGCCTGCCATGTCGTGCATGCGCGCCGCGAGGCGATGGCCGCCGATGTCGTGGTCGTCAACCACCACCTCTTTTTTGCCGACATGGCGCTGCGCGACAGCGGCGTCGCCGAGCTGCTGCCGACGGTGGACGCGGCGATCTTCGACGAGGCGCACCAGCTCGTCGACGCCGGTTTGCAGTTTCTCGGCACCGTGCTTGGCAGCGGGCAGGTCATCGACCTGGCGCGCGACCTGGTGGCGGTGGGCCTGGCGCAGGCGCGCGGTTTGCAGCGCTGGCAGGATCTGGGCGGCAGCCTTGACCGCGCGGCGCGCGACCTGCGCCTGGTCTGCGCCGGGCCGCTGCGCGAAGTGCGCGGATTCATCAAGCTGCGCTGGAACGAACGCAGCCGCGGGCCGGAACTCGGTGCCGCCCTCGCCACGCTGGCCGAGGCCGCACGTGCGGTGGCCGATGGCGCCGGCGCGGTGGCCGAAGTCGGCCCCGATTTTGGCAAGCTGCAGCAACGCGCGACCAGCGTTGCCGCGCTGTGTGACACCTTTGCAGCGGAGGCCGCGCCGGGGCGCGTGCGCTGGATCGACCTCTCGGCGCAGTCGGCCCGGCTCGTCGAGTCGCCGCTGGATATCCGCGACATGCTTGGTGAGCAGCGGCGCATTGCGCCCAAGGCCTGGATCTTCACATCGGCCACGCTCGGCGACGACGAGCGATTGAGCTGGTTCACTGCCGGCACCGGCCTGGAGGACGCCACCCTGCTGCGCGTGGGCAGCCCGTTTGACTACCCGGCGCAGGCGCGGCTGTGGGCGCCAGCGGAGTTCCCCAAACCCAACGAGCCCGGCCATCCACGCGCGGTGGGTGCGCTGGCGGCGCGCTGTGCGCAAGCGCTCGGCGGCCGCACTTTTGTGTTGACGACGACGCTGCGTGTGCTGCCGCTGATTGCCGACGCGCTGCGCGAATCCTTGGACGCTGCCGGCGCGCCGGGCTTTGAGGTGCTGGTGCAGGGCGCGCAGCCGCGGCGTGCGCTGCTGGCGCAGTTTGGCGATGGCCGCCGCCGCGTGCTCGTGGGCTCGCAAAGTTTCTGGGAAGGCATCGACGTGCCCGGCGACGCGCTGCAATGTGTGCTCATCGACAAGCTGCCGTTCCCGCCGCCGAACGACCCGCTGGTCGAAGCGCGGGTGCGCCAGATCGAAGAGCGCGGCGGCAAGGCGTTTGATGAATTTTTTGTTGCTGAAACGGCGATATCGCTCAAGCAGGGTGGCGGCCGCCTGATCCGCATCGAAACCGATACCGGCCTGCTCGTGGTCTGCGACCCGCGGCTGGCGAAGATGCCCTACGGTGTGCGCCTGCGGGCCGCGTTGCCGCCGATGACGCGGCTGGCAACTGAGATGCAGGCGATGGCCTGGCTGGGCGAGCTGTCAGCGGCGCACGACGGATGAACTGACGGCTCCGAGGCCGCCGCTGGCGCGCAGACCCCGGCTACCAGAACCTCCACCAGGGCTTCGGCGCGCCGCCGCTGCCCGTGCCGGCACCGGTAGCGGCGCTACCCGTGCCGCCTTCGACAAAACGGCTGTTCGGGAAGTTTTTGCGCAGCACACGCTCGGCGCCATCGCGCAGCTCTTTGAGCTCGAGCTTGTCGTAGCTCTGAACCATGATCGCCAGTGCTTCTTCAACCGCCGGCGCCTGGTCAAATTCAGTCACCGCCTGTTGCGCCCGATTGGCCGCTGCGAGGTAGGCGCCGCGGCGCAGGTAGTACCGCGCGACATGGACTTCGTACATCGCCAGTGAATTGACGATGTAGTCCATCCGCAGCTTGGCATCGGGCGCGTAGCGCGAGGCCGGAAACTGCAGCACGAGCTGTGAAAACGACTGGTAGGCGTCACGCGACGCGCGCTGGTCGCGCTCGGTGAGTTGCTGCCCGGTGAACGAACCGAGGATGCCCAGGTTGTCGTTGAAATTGATCAGCCCCTTGAGATACAGCGCGTAGTCGTGTGCCGGGCTCGACGGGTGCAGCTTGATGAAACGCTCGACGGTGGCCAGCGCCGAAACACGCTCGCTGCTGCGCCACTGCGCATAGGCCAGATCGAGCATCGCCTGCTGCCCGATCAGGGTGCCAGTGGCGCGCGCTTCAACCCGCTCGAAGCCCTTGATCGCGCGGTCATACGCGCCGTTGTCGAGCTCAAGCCTCGCCTCTGCATACAATTTGTCCAGGTTGTCGGCGTCGTTCGGCTTGTTCGGCGACGAACTGCAAGCCGCCAGCATCAGCGCGACGGTGGTGAACAGCGCAGCGCGGCGCAGGGCAGGGAAGAGGATCATTCGGTCGGTGACGGCGGCCCTGTTCGGGTGCCGGCGGGTGGGCGTCGTCGATCAGCAAATTATAGGGAGATGCCATCAGCCAGACCAAACGCGCCGCGGTGCCGCCACCAACCCCCCGGACGGGATCAAGGGCCGAACCGACGGGCGCGTCGCCAGCGGCGTCGGTGGGTGCTTCGTTGAGTGCTTCGGTGAGCGACACCGAAAGTGATGCCGACGACGCTGCTGTCGACGCCGCGCCCGAGTGGCGCAGGGTGGTCGTCGATCCGACGCTGCACGGCCAGCGGCTGGACAAGCTTCTCGTCGGGATGGCGCCAGAGTTTTCGCGCAGCCACCTGCAAGGCTTGATCGAGCGCGGCCATGTCCGGCTCGACGACGCCGTGGCGAGCAGCGCGTCGCGCAAAGTCCGCTTCGGCCAGGTGGTGCGGCTCGAGCTGATGCCCACCGCCGAGAGCCTGGCCTTCCGCGCCGAAGCGATGCCGCTGGATGTCGTCTACGAAGACGAGCACCTGAGCGTGATCAACAAACCCGCCGGCCTGGTCGTGCACCCGGCGGCCGGCAACTGGTCGGGCACGTTGCTCAACGGCCTGCTCGCGCACCACCCGGCAGCCGCCAGCCTGGCGCGCGCCGGCATCGTGCACCGGCTCGACAAGGACACCTCGGGGTTGATGGTCGTCGGGCGCACTCAAGCCGCGGTGACGGCGCTGTCACGCGCGATTGCTGCCCGTGACGTGCAGCGCGAATACCTCGCGCTGGCGCATGGCGTGTTGGCCGCGGGCAGCCGGCGGGTCGAAGCGCCGATCGGGCGCGACCCGGCGTCGCGCATCCGCATGGCGGTGGTCAGGGGCGGGCGCGACGCCGCCACCGAGGTCGACACCGTCGCGGTGCATGACGGCATCAGCGCACTGCGCTGCCGGCTGCATACCGGGCGCACCCACCAGATCCGCGTCCACCTGATGCACCTCGGTCACCCGCTGATCGCCGACGCGGTTTACGGTGGCCGCCCGGCGCTGGGCCTGCTGCGCCAGGCGCTGCATGCGCATCGGCTGGGTTTTGATCATCCGGTGACGGGTGCGCCGATGGCCTTTGAATGCTCGCCGCCGGCCGACTTTGCGGCGGCGTGGCGCGCGGTGGTGGATGCCAGTCTGCTGGGGTCACGTAAAACCGGCCCGGCGTGAGGGCGGTGGCGCGGCGGCGGGACGGGGTTGGCGTTGGCGTTGGTCGCTTGGTTGTTTGGCCGTTTGGCCGTTGGGGTGTGTGGGCGGCCTGGCTTCTTGGCGTCGGACCAGCCAGCGGGCAAGTGCGGCAGCGGGGTGGCCGGCTTCGCTTAGCAAATTCTTATGCGCTACGCCG
>JANOKR010000322.1:0-9511 GCA_031419315.1 Betaproteobacteria bacterium | reverse complement strand
AGTACACCGCGCTGCGCGTGCACTTCGACAAGATGCGCAAGGCTTACGAGAAGGAAGGCTACAAGTCGACGGCCTACAACAAGGCCCAGCACGCCATCAGCGAAGACCTGATGACGATCCGCTTCACGGTCAAGACCATCGAACGCCTGTGCCACATCCTGCGCAGCCAGGTCGACGACGTGCGTCGCTACGAGCGCGAGATCCGCAAGATCGTCGTCGACAAGTGCGGCATGCCGCAAGAGCACTTCATCAAGACCTTTCCGCCCAATGTGATGAACCTCAAGTGGGCCGAGAAAGAGGTCGCCTCCGGCAAGGCCTACAGCACGATCCTGCTGCGCAACCTGCCGGCTGTGCAAGAGCTGCAGACCAAGCTGTCCGACCTGCAAAGCCGCGCCGTGGTGCCGCTGGAAGACCTCAAGCTCATCAACAAGAAGATGAACGAGGGCGAGAAGTCCAGCCGCGATGCCAAGAAGGAAATGATCGAGGCCAACCTGCGCCTGGTCATCAGCATCGCCAAGAAGTACACCAACCGCGGGCTGCAGTTCCTGGACCTGATCCAGGAAGGCAACATCGGCCTCATGAAGGCGGTGGACAAGTTCGAGTACCGCCGCGGCTACAAGTTCAGCACCTACGCCACCTGGTGGATCCGCCAGGCCATCACGCGTTCGATCGCCGACCAGGCGCGCACCATCCGCATCCCGGTGCACATGATCGAGACCATCAACAAGATGAACCGCATCTCGCGGCAGCATCTGCAAGAGTTTGGCTACGAGCCCGACGCGCCGACGCTGGCCGAGAAGATGGAGATCCCCGAGGACAAGATCCGCAAGATCATGAAGATCGCCAAAGAGCCGATCTCCATGGAAACGCCGATCGGCGACGACGACGACAGCCACCTGGGCGACTTCATCGAAGACACCAACAACGTGGCCCCGGTGGACGCTGCGATGCAGGCTGGCCTGCGGGATGTCGTCAAAGACATTCTGGACAGCCTGACCCCACGCGAAGCCAAGGTGCTGCGCATGCGCTTTGGCATCGAGATGAGCACCGACCACACGCTCGAAGAAGTGGGCAAGCAGTTCGACGTCACGCGCGAGCGCATCCGCCAGATCGAGGCCAAGGCGATCCGCAAGCTCAAGCACCCGAGCCGATCTGACAAGCTGCGGACGTACCTGGACAATCTGTGAGTCGTGCTCCGCGCCCCAGCAAACGCCGTGGAACCGGCTCTGCCGGGCCGCTGGCGTTGCCCCTTGAGGGGCGGCGGCCGTAGGCTGCTGCGGGGTGGTCCAACTTGACACGCATCTCCGACCGCACCGTGCTCTTCGCCGACCTGCGCGGCAGCACGGGCCTGTTCGAGACGCTGGGCAACGCCGAGGCCACATCGGTGGTGACGCATTGCGTCGACGCGCTGGGCAAACCCATCGCCTCGCAGGGCGGCCGCGTCGTCAAGACGCTGGGCGACGGGCTGATGGCCGTGTTCGACGCCCCTGCCGCAGGCGTCCAGGCCGCCATGCTGGTACACGACGTGCTCGATGGCATCGCGCTGCGCGGCCTCGAACGCGGCGCCTCTACTGGCCTGCGCGCGCTGCGCCTGCAGGTGGCCCTGGCGCGCGGCGAAGTGGTCGAAAAGGCGGGCGACTGCTTTGGCGATGCCGTCAACGTCGCCGCCCGCTTGCTCGACCATGCCGGCGACAACGAGACCCTGGTCACATCGGATGTCTACGAAGGCCTGCCGCCGCCGATGCAGTCGCGCTTTCGCAGCCTCGACCGCATCACCTTGCGCGGCCGCGCCGAGCCGGTCGGGGTGCTGGTCGCCGGCGGCCGCCGCCCCGCCGATACCGCAGCAACGCAGTTTGGCGGCGTCGAGCCGGCTGCCGAACCCGACGGCATCCGCCTCGTCTGGCTCGACCTGAGCCGGGTTTTTGCGAGCCAGCAGATGCCGGTGGTGCTCGGGCGCAGCCCACAGGCGACCTACTGCGTCGACGACTCGCGCGTGTCGCGATCGCATGCGCGTGTCGACTGGCATGGCGGCAGCTTTCAGCTCGCCGACCTCAGCTACAACGGCACCTATGTGCGCTTCACCGACGGCGAAATCGTTGCGCTGCGGCGCGGCAGCTGCACCCTGCACGGCAGCGGCTTGATCGGCTTGGGCGGGTCGCCCGCCGACCCCACGTCGGCCTGCGTGCAATTCGACGTGCTGCGCTTCGGCGACACCCAGCCGCAGGCCGACATCGGCTGACCCGGCAGATACGCTGACAGGGCCTCAACCGGTTCATTCGACTGCCCGCATGCGCCTGCTCTACGTCGACGACGATCGTGTCATCACCATGCTCTTCGAAGAAATTTGCCGCCGCGAACCCGGCCTCGACCTGCGCACCGCGGCCGACGGCGAAGAGGCTCTTGTGGCGCTGGTCGGCTGGTCGCCCGACCTGTTCGTGATCGACCTGCACCTGCCCGACACCGACGGTCTTGCGCTGCTGGCCAGACTGCGTGCACAACCCGGCCTGGCGGATTGCCCGGCCTACCTGTGCACTGCCGACGACGCCGCCCCGGTGCTCGATCAGGCGCGCGCCGCCGGCTTCGACGGCTGCTGGGGCAAACCGATGGATGCGGCAGTGCTGCGCGCCGAACTCGCCCGCTTGTCCACCCAACGCCGTCTGCCCGGCGCCTCAACCTCGATCGCTGATCGATGAGCTTTCGCGCAGAGCCGCCCCACAACCATGGCAGTGCCGAGCGCACCGCCGTGCTGCTCGTCAACCTGGGCAGCCCCGACGCGCCGACGGCCAATGCGACACGCCGCTACCTGGCGCAGTTTTTGAGCGACCCCCGCGTCGTCGAAATCCCGCGCCTGTTGTGGTGGTTGATCCTGCACGGCATCATCTTGCGCACGCGGCCGGCAAAGTCCGCAGCCAAATACAAAACCATCTGGACGGCCGAAGGCTCGCCCCTCGTCGCCGGCACGGGCCGGCTAGCCAAGCTGCTGCTCGGCAGCCTGGGCGAGCGTGGCAAGCCAGTGCTGGTGCGCCACGCGATGCGTTATGGCCAGCCGTCGATCGCGTCCGCGCTCGATGCGCTGCGTGCCGAAGGCGCAACCCGCATCCTCGTTCTGCCGCTCTATCCCCAATACGCCGCGGCAACGACGGCAAGTGTCTTCGACGATATCGCCGCCTGGGCCGGGCGCGCACGGCGCCTGCCCGAGATGCGCTTCGCCAACCAGTACGCCGACGACGCCGGCTACATCCAGGCGCTGGCCAGCAGCGTGCGCAAGCACTGGCAACATGAAGGCCGCGGCCGCTTGCTCCTGATGAGTTTTCACGGCCTGCCCGAACGCAGCCTGCACCTCGGCGACCCTTATCACTGCGTATGCCACAAGACCGCACGCCTGCTCGGTGATGCGCTCGGGTTGACGACCGACGAGTACCGCGTGACTTTTCAAAGCCGCTTCGGCCGCGCCAAGTGGCTGCAGCCGTACACCGAGCCGACATTGAAGGCGCTTGCGGCCAAGGGCATCACCGAGGTCGACGTCATCTGCCCGGGCTTCCCGGTCGATTGCCTGGAGACGCTGGAAGAAATCAACCAGGAAGCTCGCGCTGCGTTCATCGCCGCCGGCGGGCGCGAGTTCCACTACATCCCTTGCCTGAACGATTCGGTTGACGGCGTGCGGGCTTTAGCCGCGCTGGCTGAGCAGCACCTCGCAGGCTGGCCGACACCCGGCCCGCAGCCCGATGCCGACCGCGCGCGCCAACTGGAGCGGGCGCGCGCGATGGGCGCAGAGCGCTGATGTTGGCGTTGATGTTGGCGTTGATGTTGACGCTGAGGTCAGCCGTTAGCGGTTGCGCCGGCGCGCGGCCCAGGCCAGCACCGCCAGGCCGAGGCCAAACATGACATAGGTCTGCGGTTCGGGCACTGCGGTCACGGTGCCATTGGGCGTGATGTTGAAGCCGGGGATCGGCCCCGCATCGGTCACGCCGCTGAACGCCACCGCCGCGTAGGCGTTGTCGGGCAGCGGCAGCGTTCCACCGGCACCGTTGTCGCGGCCGAGGAAGTTGTCGACATCGAAGTCCCCGGTAGCCAAAAACGCAGCCGGATCGGTCGCGCCAAGGAACTGGAACTCGATGTCCAGGCCGCTCAGATCGACCAGCGAACTGCTGCCGAAGATGAGCTTGTCGGTATTGAAGCCGCCCGCCCCGTCGCTCTCGATCTCAAGCACCAGCTTGGAGCCCGCCAGGCCCGTGTAGTCGCCCAGGATCGTCAGCGTGCCGGGTGAATTGCCCGGGCTGATGACGCCATAGTTGGTGACGTTGCCGATGATCGTGCCGTCACCGCTGAGCACGCCTTTGCTGCCGATGACGATGTCGGTCGCGGTGACGCTGCTGCCGCTTGACACGTTGAGCAGGCCGACGCCGCCGTCAGAATGCGTGAGGTCGGCATTGCGGTAGCGGCCGACACCGACAAACTGCGCGGCCAGCGTCGAAGCGTCGGTCATACGCATCGTGCCGCTGGCGCCGGCAAAGCGGCCGATCTGCAAGAAGCCGGTCGCGCCGACGTCGATGTGGCTCGCCGACATCTGCAAAATGCCGACACCGTCGCGCCCCACTTGCACGACGCCAAGATTGGTCGGACCATTGATTTCGATGCGCGAGCCGCCGCTCATTGTCATGATGCCGTTGCCGGTGGGAAACGAGCCCGATCCGCCGAGCTGGAAGCCCGCCGGGCTGGTGCCACCGGCGTTGTCGATGCGCAGCACACTGCCGTTGCTCATATTGACGATGCCGCTGCCACCGCCGATACCGACCGAGAGAAACGCACCGGCCAGGACGTTCCCCGTCTGTTGCCCACTCAACTCGATGCGGCCGTTGTTCATATTGACGACGCCGACACCGCCGTTGCGACCGACGTTGATATTCGTCGCGCTCACCAGGCCCTGGTCGGCCACGGTCAACTGGCCGGTCGCGCCAGCGCCCACACCAACCCCGATGAACGGGTCGACACCCGAGACCACGATCTGCGATCCCGCGCCACTGACCAGCGCCACCCCCACGCCGCCGGAATTGGTATCCCCGGCACCGCCGACATACAACGACGTACCGCGCGAATCGGCGACGGTCGATACCGCATTGCCTTCCAGCAGCAATTTGCCGCCCGCAGTGACGTTGAGCGTGCCGGTGCCCAGGCGGCCGACGCGCGCAAAGGGGTTGCGGGCTTCGGTCGGGCCGCCGCCGGGCACCACCGACTGCGCGCGCAGCAGCACCGTCGAGTCGGCGCCGGTGATACTCAGCGTGCCCACGCTACCGGCGTCGCGGCCGATATTCAAATTGGGCCCATTGTTCCGCGAGGTGTCGGCCAGCAGTTCGATCCGGCCGCCGTTGCGCACGCTGGCCGTGCCGATGGCGCCGTTGCGGCTGATATCGAGCACCGCAACGGTCGGGCCGGTGTTGGCGGCCAGGGTCGTGAACGAGTTGAGGCGGTAGATCGAGCCCGCGCCGTCAACGGTCAGCGTTCCCGTGCCACCGTCGCGGCCGATCGCGGAGTAGAACAAGCCCTGCACAAGCCCGCCCGCCAAGACCGACATCGTGGCCACCGCGCCAGCGCTGCGGCCGACGTTGATGACACCAGAAACATCGGGCGCGAATTCGATCACCGAGCCAGCACCGGTGACGGTCATGTCGGCACGGCCGCCAGTGCCGAGATTGATGAAGCTGGTCTGCGACGACGGCCCTTCCAGGCGCAGTTTGCCGCCGCCGGAAATCACGGTCGTCGCGGTCGCATTTTTGTGCGTCGCCATCGAGAAGCCGGCCGCAGCAACATAGCCGGTGCCGCCAGTGACGAGCCAGGTCGAGCCGGGGCCGTCGATCACCGCCGAAGCGAAGGTGCGCTCGGTGCCGAGCGGCTGCGAGCCGCCGGGGCCCGCGCCAAGCTGGACGGTGTCGGTCGTCAGGCTGCCACCGTCGAAAACGCCGACGGCACCGCGCGTGACGCCGCCGGGGGTACCGAACGTGAAGGCATCGGTCGGCGGGCCGAAGACCGCCGCACCGCCGACAATGAAGCCGCTCAGGAAGCTCGCGTTCGAGCCCGCGCCGGTGACCGTGAAGCGGCCGTCGGAGCCGGCCGCGTTGCCGATGAAGGTGCCGCAGAAGATCGCCGCGCAGGTGGCCGCCGAGGCGCGGCCGTTGAGCGTGGCACCGCCCGAGACGGTGACCGACGCCGGGCCCCAGTTGCCGACCTCGAATCGATTGAAGCCCGCGGTCAAGTTGACGATCGTGCCGGCGCCGTCAAACAAGCCACTCGCCGTCGAGGTCAGGCTGGTGCCAAACGACAAGGTGCCGCTCGTGAACTGCGAGCCCCCGTCGACAAGCAGGCTGGAATGGCCACTGCCACCGATGTAGACCGTGGCCGTGCCCAGATCGGTATCACCGGGGCCGATCGGTAAGCCGCCGGGATTGGTGCCGACCGAGCCAGTGAAAAGCACGGAGGCTGTTGCGATCGACGGGCCCAGCGCCAGGGCGCAGGCGATGGCAAGGGCATGGCGGCGGCCGAAGCGGGCATGTTGGGAACGACTGGACATGTTGATTTCCCGGTGTTTGGGCGTGGCGGCCCGGTTGTTGTCGGGAAAGTCTGTCATGCCTGACCACCCGCCGTCATCTATCCCAATGTGGAGCGCGGGCCTGCCCCCCGCATCTTGGGGGTGGGCAACTACGGATGCCCAGTTCAGCGCCGAACGACCCGCAGCAGCCTGGGCAACACCAACACCGCAACCACAACCGCCAGCAGCGTGGCCGACATCGGGCGGTCGACAAAGACCGTCCAGCGGCCTTCGCCGATCGAGATCGCGTTGCGCATCTGCGCTTCGGCCAGCGGCCCGAGGATCATGCCGACGATGACCGGCGCGGTGGGGAAATCAAAGCGCCGCATCAGCACGCCCACCAGGCCGACGCCAAACATCAGGAACAGGTCGAACGAACTCTGGCGCATGCCATAAACACCGATCGTCGCGAAGATCAGGATGCCAGCGTAGAGCTGCGGGCGCGGGATCTTCAACAGCTTGACCCACATGCCGACGAGCGGCAGGTTCAACACGAGCAGCATCACGTTGCCGATATACAGCGACGCGATCAGCGCCCAGACCAGCGCCGACGAGTTCTGGAAGAGCTGCGGCCCGGGTTGCAGGCCGTAGTTCTGAAACGCCGACAACAAAATCGCCGCGGTCACCGATGTCGGGATGCCCAGCGTCAGCAGCGGCACCAGTGTCGCGGTCACCGCCGAGTTGTTGGCCGCCTCGGGGCCGGCCACACCTTCGATCGCGCCGGTGGTGCCAAATTCCTCGGGGTGCTTGCTGAGTTTGCGTTCGACGGCGTAACTCAGGAAGGTCGGGATCTCGGAGCCGCCCGCCGGAATGGTGCCGAACGGAAACCCGAGAAAGGTGCCACGCAGCCAGGCCGGCCAGGACCGCCGCCACTCGGTACCGGTCATGTGGACTTTGGTGATGCGGTTCAACTGCTGCACCGACTTGCCTTCGTACAGCGCAGTGTAAAAACACTCGCCGACCGCAAACAGGCCGACCGCGATGAGCACCACCTCGATGCCGTCGGTGAACTCGGGCACACCGCCGGTGTAGCGCACCTGCGCGGTGATCTGGTCCAGCCCGATCAAGCCGATCGCCAGCCCGATGAACAGCGCTGTCATGCCACGCAAGGTGCTTTTTCCCAGCACCGCGCTGACCGTCGTGAAGGCCAGCAGCATGAGCATGAAATATTCCGGCGGCCCGAGCTTGACCGCGAACTCGGCCACAAAGGGTGCAAACAGCGTGACCAGGATCGTCGCGATCGTGCCGGCGACAAACGAGCCAATCGCCGAGGTGGCTAACGCTGCACCTGCACGGCCGTTCTTGGCCATCTTGAAACCTTCGAGCGCGGTCACCATGGTGCCCGTCTCGCCGGGGGTGTTGAGCAGGATCGACGTCGTCGAGCCGCCGTACATCGCGCCGTAGTAGATGCCGGCAAAAAAGATCATCGACGCGGTCGGCTCGACCTGCGAGGTGATCGGCAGCAGCATCGCCACCGTCACCGCCGGCCCCAGGCCCGGCAGCACGCCGATCGCGGTGCCGAGCGCGCAGCCGACAAAAGCCCAGAGCAGGTTGATCGGCGTTGCGGCGGTGGCAAAACCGCCCAGCAGCTGGGCCCAGATTTCGGTCAAATCCACCCCGTCGTGGTCAGGCCCGGCAGGTTGATCGCGAGCAGTTTGGTAAAGAGCCAGAACGCCGGGCCGGCGATCAGGAAACCTGTCAACGCGTCGATCGCGGTCTGCCGGCCATCCCCCGCGGCCTTGCCTTCGGCGACACGCAGGCCGCGCACCGCAAGCACAAAACACAGCGTGCAACTGAGGATGAAACCCAGCGTCGTGATCAGCGCCGCGTTGAGCAGCACACCGGCCGAGACCCAGGCCAGTGCCCGCCATTCGCCGTGGTCGGCGCCGGACGGGGTTTCGAGCTCACGGAAGCCACCACTGAGCGCCTGCGCGACCAGCAGCGCGCCGCAAAGCATCAGCACTGCGGCGACGACCCAGGGCAGGAAGTTCGGGCCGACGCCGGCATAACCCGCCGCCGACGGGATGCTCACCGCGCCAGCAGCGAGCAAGCCCCCAACGACGAAGACCCCCGCGCCGAGCAGGGTCTGCATGCGACGGTCTGGGTTCGCCGTATCCACGCCCTGGCCCGGCATCGGACGCTCAGGCACTCAGACCATGCCCGCTTTGACCATCGTCGCGCGCAAGCTCGCAAAATCGCGGTCGACGAAATCCTCGAACTCCTTGCCGGTGAGCAACGCCGGCGTCCAGTTGTTCTTCTCCAGCGCTTCGGCCCAGGACTTGGTCTTGGTCGCCTTGACGACCATGTCGGCGAGCGCCTTGCGCTGCGCGTCGGTGATGCCGGCCGCGCCATAAACCCCGCGCCAGTTGCCGATCACGACGTTGACGCCCTGCTCCTTGAGCGTCGGCACATTGATGCCCTTCACACGCTCCGGCGAAGTCACGCCGATGGCCTTCATCTTGCCGCTTTCGATGTACTGCTGGAACTCGCTGAAGCCACTGCCACCGACGGTGACGTTGCCTCCGAGGATGGCCGCGGTGGCCTCACCGCCGCCGCGGAAAGCGACGTAGTTGATCTTGGCCGGGTCGACACCGACCTCGCGCGCAATCATTGCCGCGGCGATGTGCTCGGTCGAACCGCGCGAGCCGCCGCCCCATTTCACGCTGCCGGGGTCTTTCTTGAGCTGGTCAACAACGTCCTTCATCGACTTGAAGGGCGAGTTGGCGGGCAGCACGAACACGTTGTATTCGCTGGTGAGGCGCGCGATCGGAGTGACTTGCGACAGGCTGACCGGCGGCTTGCCGGTGATGATGCCGCCCAGCATCACGGCGCCCATCATCATGATGGCGTTGGGGTCACCCCTGGCGGAATTGACGAACTGGGCCAGGCCGATAATGCCGGCCGCGCCGCCCTTGTTGTCGTACTGCA
>JANOKR010000321.1:0-1752 GCA_031419315.1 Betaproteobacteria bacterium | reverse complement strand
CGGCGGCGACCCCCACGGCCGCGGCATCCGCGCCTGCCATGCCCAGCGCCAAACAGCTCGCGGCGCTCTGCGACGGCTGCGTCATCGTCACCGCGCTGAAGTCCGAGAAGCGCAAAGGCAAGGCCAGTGGCGTCGGCGCAGTCGGTGGCGCGGTCGCCGGCGGTGTCGTCGGCAACAAGGCCGGTGACGGCGGCGGTATCGCCACCGGCGCCGGTGCGGTGCTCGGGGGCTTGCTCGGCAACGAGATCGAAAAGCAAGTCAAGCGCCACCGGGTCTGGATCACCACCGTGACCACCAAAGACGGCAAGATTCAGAAGTTCGAGCGCGACGCTGACCCGGGCTTCAAGCTTGGGCACACGGTGCGGGTGCAGGACGGCAAGCTGGTGGCGCTGGAGGCGGGGAAAAAATAGGCGCGGGCCGCGACGGCCCGCGGAGGTGCATCCGCGCCGCGGCTGTAGGCAACAGGCAAGACCTGACCCCGGCACGTGTGCGTGGACCCCGGCACGTGACCCCGGCGGGTGGACCTCGGCACGTGCCCGACAACGATCAACCGACCAGCCCGCGCCGGTACTGCACCGCCTCGGCCACATGCGCTGCGGCAACCAAATCCGCCGCGGCCAGGTCGGCGATCGTCCTGGCGACCTTCAACACCCGGTGCACCGCGCGCGCTGACCAGCCCAGGCGCTCGGCAGCATGCTGCACAAAACGCAGCGCGCTGTCTTCGATGCCGTCGATGCCGTCGACCCGCGCGCCGCGCAGCTGCACGCGCGCCAAACGGTGTTGTCGAGCGGCCGCTACCCGCACCGCCACTGCCGCCGACGTTTCCCCCGACTGCGCGGCGAGCAGTTCGCTGATCCGCACCGCCGGCACCTCGACGATGAGGTCGATGCGGTCGAGCAGCGGCCCGGACAGTTTGCCGTGGTATCGCGCCACCGCATCGGTGGTGCAGCGGCAGTTTTTCCCCGTTGCAGCAAAGGCGCCGAGATAACCGCAGGGGCAGGGGTTCATCGCCGCGACGAGCTGGAAGCGCGCCGGAAACTGCGCCCGGTGGCCGGCGCGCGAGATCGTGATCTGGCCGGTTTCCAACGGCTCGCGCAAGGCCTCGAGCGCGCTGCGCTGGAACTCGGGCAACTCGTCGAGAAAGAGCACACCGCCATCGGCGAGTGAGATCTCGCCCGGCTGCGGCGGCGAGCCGCCACCGACCAGCGCCACCGCACTCGCCGAATGGTGCGGCGTGCGCAATGGGCGCTGGCCAAATGAGGCCGGGTCAAAGCCGCTGCGCGTGAGGCTTTGCAGCGCGGCGCTGCGCAGCGCTTCGTCGTCGGCCATCGGCGGCAGGATCGAGGCCAGGCGCTGCGCGAGCATCGATTTGCCGGTGCCCGGCGGGCCGACAAAAAGCAGGCTGTGCGCGCCAGCCGCGGCAATTTCCAAAGCGCGGCGTGCGCCGGCCTGGCCGCGCACATCGCTGAGATCGTCGCGCGGCGCTGCCGGCTGCCGCGGCAGCGGCACCGCACGTGGCAGCGGCACCGCGGCGACGCCGTCGACGGGCGGCAGCAGCGACTGCACAACTTGCAGCAGGTGCGTCGCGCTGCGAATGTCCAGGCCGGGCACGCAGGCCGCGGCTTCGGCACTGCCGGCCGGCAGCACCAGCGTGCGCTGCGGCCCGCCGGCATGGCGCACCGCGAGCGCCAACGCCAGCGCGCCGCGGATCGGCCGCAACTCGCCGGCCAGCGACAACTCGCCGGCAAACTC
>JANOKR010000320.1:0-5539 GCA_031419315.1 Betaproteobacteria bacterium | reverse complement strand
CCGGTGTAGCCACCGGTGCAGACCGCGACGCGCCTGGCGCGCACCGTGCCACCCGGCGTGTGCAGATGGTGCACGCCGTGATGGGTTTCCCAACCCTGCACCGGGCTGCCGGTGTGCAGCCGCACGCCAAGCGCACGCGCTTTTTGGATCAGCCCGAAGGTGAACTTCAGCGGATGGATGGCCACCCCCTCGGGCTCGAACAGCGCGCCAGCGGCATCGTGCTCGTCGCAGTAGTCGCGGCGCAGCGCTTCAGCATCCAGCATGCGCGTGGCGTAACCGAAGACCCGGCGCGCAACTTCGCCTTCTTTGCGAATCACCTCGACCATTTTCGGCCGGTGGGCGACATGAAGATGGCCGCCGTCAAATGCGTCGCAATCGATCTGCGTCGTCAGGTGTTTGAAATTCTCGAAGCCGCTGCGGATCTCGGCGTCGAGTTTTTTCGCGGTGTCCAGGCCCCAGCGTTGGATCCACTGCGATCGTTTCAAGCGACCGCTGGCATTCTGGCCCTGGCCGCCGCTGCGGCTGGAGCAACCCCAGGCGGCCTGGTTGGCTTCGAGCACTGCAGCCTGAATGCCATGTTCCTGCGCCAGGTGCAAGGCCGTCGAGATGCCGGTCGAACCCGAGCCGATGATGGCCACGTCGACATCGATGTCGGTTCGCACCGGGCCGTCGTCGTCGGGCGGCGCCCCGGCGCTGGCGACCCAGTAGGTCGGCGCGTACGCGCTGCGGCGGCCCGGGTGGGTGGCCACGAGCGGGTCGTACTGCGGCTGGTACGGCGCGTGCGCCGGCGGCCTCAGGGCCATTTCAGCGACCGACTCATTCGACTCTGGCCAGCGGCCGATCTTTTCGAAACGCGTTTTTGACCACGATCTTGGCGCCGCGAAAGGTATAGACATCGACCATGCGCGCCTCGACCCACATGCCGTCAGCCCGGGTGCCTTTGAAAGTGCATTCGACGATGCCGCGATGGCCACTGACAAAGTAGTCGGCGTCCGTCCATGACGCGTCCGGGAAGGTCTGCCAGGCGAGCGGGAAGCCGCGACGCACGGCGTCCAAGCCGATGAAGCTGCTGCCCAGCAGGCCCGGCCCGGCAACCGCGTGGAACTCGCAGTCGTCGCTCATGAAGGTCATCAAGGTATCGATATCGTGGTCGTTCCAGGCCTGCGCAAAAGCCGCCAGCCGGGCGACCGTCATCGTGTCGTCGTTCATCTCGAGCTCCTGCCGGTCGATCACCGGCGACTGTGTTGCAGGGTAGGCAGGATCACCCGCCGCCGCTAGAGCCAGACCGCTGCGACCGTGTGGGCCAGTGCGGCGCAGCCCTAAACTGAGCCCCGATCCATGCGCCCGAATCAAAACGTCCAATGGGCACAGCTGTTCGAGTTGCCCGAACATTCAGCGCTGCCCTTGCAGGGGCGCCTGCGTCTGGCCGTGGTCAACACGATCCTCGACGGTCGCTTGCCGGCGGGTGCCGCACTGCCATCGTCACGAGAACTCGCGCGCTTGCTGGCCTTGAGCCGCAACACCGTGACCGCGGCGTACCAGCAGTTGATCGACGAAACCTTTCTCGAATCGCGCCCGCGCAGCGGGGTTTTTGTGGCCCACCATGCCAGGCCAGCCGCCGCCATGCAGCCGCCGCCCGACAGCCTGACCCTGCGCCACCGCGCCGCGACGCGCGCGCCGGACTGGAAGTTGCGCCTGCGGCGGCCACTCGAAGGCACCCCCACGCTGCGCAAACCCGAGCAGTGGCGGCAGTATCCCTACCCCTTTGTGTACGGCAATTTTGATCCCGGGCTGTTCCCGATGGAAGACTTCCGCGAGTGCTGCACGCGCACCCTTGCGCGGGCCCAGCTGCAACACTGGACGCCGGATTTCGACACCGATGACGTCGCCGGTTTGATCGAGCAGATCCGCCTGCGCCTGCTGCCCAAACGGGGCGTATTTGCACTGCCCGAAGAAATCCTGGTGACGGTCGGCGCGCAGCACTCCTATCACCTGCTTGCCGATGCCCTCTTCGACGCACAAACCCGGGTCGGGCTCGAAGAGCCCGGACACCCGCATGCGCGCAACAGCTTTTCGCTGCGCTCGCCGCGCCTGGTGCCAATGGCCGTCGACCATGAAGGAGTCGTCGTCGAAGCGATGCCGGCGCTGGACTATCTGTTCGTGACGCCATCGCACCAGAGCCCGACGACGGTGACCCTGAGCCTGCGGCGCCGACAGGCGCTGCTGCGCAGCGCCGAGCTGGGCGACTTCGTGATCATCGAGGACGATTACGAGGCCGAGAATCTCTACGAGGGGTCGCCGATGCCGGCGCTGAAGAGCCTGGACAAGTCGGGGCGGGTGATCTACATCGGCTCGCTGTCGAAGAGCCTGTCACCCGCGCTGCGGCTGGGTTATATCGTCGCACCACGCGCGCTGATCGCGGAGTTGCGGCTGCTGCGCCACGCGATGCTGCGCCACCCCAGCGCTTTTTTGCAGCAGGCTTATGCCTTGTTTCTTTCGCTTGGACATCACGAGTCACATGCGCGCCGCGTGAATGCCGCAATGCAAGAGCGGCTGGCCGCGGTTGCGCAGGCTCTGCAACTCCATCTGCCGGAGTTTGAGTTCCGCTTGCCGCAGGGCGGGGCGTCGGTCTGGGTGCGCGCGCCGCCCTGGGTCGACGCCGCTGAACTCGGTCTGCTGGCACGCCAGCACGGTGTGTTGATCGAAGCTGGTGACGTCTTTTTTGTCAACCCGCCCTACCCCTGCCCGCACTTCCGCCTGCGGCTGTCATCCATCACGCTGGCGGATATCCCGGCTGGCATTTGTGCGTTGGCGTTGGCGGTCGACGAACTGGCGCGCGCCCGTGGCGAACCGCGCCGGTCCATCGATGCCGGCCTTCGAGGGTAAATCCCCGTGGTCTGGCTCCACGCGATCGGAAACGCTGGCCCTTTCGGGCAAGAGGGGTTGGGCGCAGAGTGCGGCCACCTTGCAAGCACCCGTTGGATTGATTCCCAGGAGACAGGCATGACCCTTCGCAGACACCTTCCCCAGTGGCTTGCCGTGCTCGCCATGGCCGTTGCCGGCCCCGCGCTGGCCCAGAAAACCGTGACCTTCGCGCACCAGGACATGCTGGTGCCTTTGCGTACCGTGATGGAGTCGGGTGAGCTCGAGAAGGCCACCGGATACAAGATCAACTGGCGCATGTTCGGCGGCGGCGGCGATGTCATCAAGGCCATGGCTTCGGGCGACGTGCAGCTCGGCGAGGCGGGCTCGAGCCCGATCGTCGCAGCGGCCAGCCAGGGCCAGGACATCAAGCTGTTCTGGATCCTCGACGATATCGCCGACGCCGAGGCGCTGATCGTTCGCAACGGCAGCGGCATCAACAGCGTCAAAGACCTGAAAGGCAAAAAGGTCGCGACGCCCTTCGTCAGCACTGCGCACTACCAGCTGATGGCGGTGATGAAGGCCGACGGCGTCGACGCCAAGGGCGTCAACGTGATCAACCTGCGCCCACCCGAAATCGCCGCGGCCTGGGAACGTGGTGATATCGACGCGGCCTTTATCTGGGACCCGGTGCTGTCCAAGATCAAGGGCAACGGCAAGATGATCGAATCGTCCAAGACCATCGGCGCACGTGGCTTCCCGACCTTCGACGGCCTCATCGTCAACGCCAAGTGGGCGGCCGAGAACGAGGCCTTCATGGTCGCGCTGGTCAGGGTGCTGGCCAAGGCCGACGCAAGCTACCGCGCAAACAAGGCCAAGTGGACGGCCGACTCGGCCGAAGTCAAGGCCGTCGCCAAATGGACCAAGGCCGATGCCAAGGACGTGCCAGCGGCGATGGTGCTGTACACCTTCCCGACGATGGCCGAGCAGCTGGGCCCGAAGTGGCTCGGTGGTGCCGCGGCCAAGGCGATGACCAGCACGGCAGTGTTCCTGAAGGAGCAGGGTCGGATCCAGGAGATGAAACCCGACTATTCGGCCTTTGTCACCGACGCCTACATCAAGAAGGCGATGGCGAAATAAGGCTTCGCCGGGGGACGACCGCGGGCGACGTCACGGCGTCGCCCTTCTTATTTCCGGGGGGTGCTGTGCCTACGCTGGACATCCGTCAGCTCACGCTGAACTACGCCGTCAAGGGCGGCACTTTGCAGGCCCTGGCGCCGGTGAACCTGGCCATGCGCGATGGCGACTTCGTCGTCGCGCTCGGGGCGTCGGGCTGCGGCAAGACCACGCTGCTGAACTGCATTGCCGGTTTTCTGCCGCCGTCGACCGGCGAGATCTTGCTCGACGGCCAGCCGGTGGTGGGCCCCGGCGCTGACCGTGGTGTGGTATTCCAGAAGCACGCGTTGATGCCCTGGTTGACGGTGCGCGACAACGTCGCGCTCGGCCTGCGCTTTCGAGGCTTCGACAAGGCCAGGCGGTCGCGGGTGGCTGAAGAGAAACTGGCGCTGGTGGGTTTGGAAAAGTACGCCGATCGCAACGTCTACGAACTCTCTGGCGGGATGCAGCAGCGCGTGGGCATCGCACGCGCGCTGGCCAACGACCCCGCCGTGATGTTGATGGACGAGCCCATGGGCGCCCTCGATGCGTTCACCCGAGAGAGCGTGCAGGAGATCCTGATCGAGGTCTGGGCCAAGACGAACAAGATGGTCTTTTTCATCACCCACTCGGTCGAAGAGGCGTTGTTCCTGGCGACCCGGCTGATCGTGATGAGCCCGAGCCCCGGGCGCATCACGCATGTCTACGACGACGTGCCTTTTTCGCGCGAGTTCCTGAGCCATCACGATGCGCGCCGCGTGAAATCCGGGCCCGAGTTCATCCGCCTGCGCGAAGAGGTGCTGGCGCACATTCACCACCGGGAGCCGGCCCATGCCTGACGCTGAAGTCTCCACGCCGGCGCTGAAGACCAGCCGCTTCAAGGTGCCCGGTGAAGGTTCGAGTCTGGCGATCAGCATCAGCACCGTGATCGGACTGTTCGTGGCCTGGTTCACGGTCACCAACCTGGGGCTGATCAAGCCGCTGTTCCTGCCCAGCCCGCAGGCGGTGTGGTTGCAGTTCTACGAATACCTCACCGGCGTGGCCAACGACAGGCCACTTTGGCAGCACTTCCTGGCCAGCATCCTGCGTGTCACGGTGGCTTTCTGGGCTGCTTTCCTGACCGCGGTGCCGGTCGGCATCGCGATGGGCATGAGCCGTGTCGCCCGTGGCATCTTCGACCCGCCGATCGAGTTCTACCGGCCGCTGCCACCGCTGGCCTACCTGCCGCTGATCATCATCTGGTTCGGTATCGACGAGACCCCGAAGGTGCTGCTGATCTACCTGGCCTGCTTCGCGCCGCTGGCACTGGCGGCACGCTCGGGCATGAAGAGCGCCGCACAGGAGCAGATCAACGCGGCGTACTCGATGGGCGCCAATTACGGCCAGGTGATCCTGCATGTGATCCTGCCGTCGGCGTTGCCCGAGATCCTGGTCGGCATGCGCATCGCGATCGGCTTCGGCTGGACCACCCTGGTCGCCGCCGAGATGGTCGCGGCCAACGTCGGCCTGGGCCAGATGGTGC
>JANOKR010000319.1:0-2201 GCA_031419315.1 Betaproteobacteria bacterium | reverse complement strand
TGCCCAAGCTCGAAGGGCGCCAGATGATCATGGTCCTGGCACCGAAGAGGAAATCTTAAGTTTTCTGCGCCAGGTCTGGTCACCTGGCGCGGGGAGAGCAAGCCGCTGCAGGCCTGACAAGTACCGCCGATCGCGGTCGCCTGCAGTGGTGCATTAGAAGGAGCATTCATGCCCAAGATGAAGACCAAAAAAAGCGCGGCCAAGCGGTTCCGCGTGCGCCCGGGTGGCACCGTCAAACGTGGCCAGGCCTTCAAGCGCCACATCCTCACCAAGAAGACCACTAGCCGCAAACGTCATCTGCGCGGTTCGACCGCGGTCCATGAGTCGAATATGAGCGGGATGGCAAAGATGTTGCCGTTCGCTGGCCTGTAAAGGGAGGTTCAGAAAATGCCTCGCGTCAAACGTGGTGTCACCGCACACGCCCGCCACAAAAAGATCCTGAAGCTCGCCAAGGGCTTCCGCGGCCGCCGCAAGAACGTCTTCCGCATCGCCAAGCAGGCGGTGATGAAGGCCGGTCAATATGCCTATCGCGACCGCCGCACCCGCAAGCGGGTTTTCCGCCAGCTCTGGATCGCCCGCATCAATGCCGCTTCGCGTGAACTGGGTGTCACGTACAGCACATTCATGGCGGGTCTGAAAAAGGCGCAGATCGGTATCGACCGCAAGGTGCTCGCTGACCTCGCGGTGCGTGACCCGGCAGCCTTTGGCAGCATCGTTGCCAAGGTGAAGGCCCATCTGAGCTGATCTGCCGGATACCGGTGCGCGCCGCGCCGGTATCAGCCCAGCATTCTGGAGGCCGTCACCATGTGGCGGCCTCTTTTTTTGTCTCCTTGCAAGACCCGATGAACGAAACCACGTCGATCCTGGACAGCGCGCGCAGCGAATTTGCAGCGGCGCCAAACGCCGCCGAACTCGAAAACGTCAAGGCCCGTTATCTTGGCAAGAGCGGCCGCGTGACCGAGTTGCTCAAGGGCCTGGCGGCGGTCAGCGTCGATGAGAAAAAGACCCGCGGCGCAGCGATCAACCAGCTCAAGGCCGGCATCGAAGCCGCGCTGGTGGCGCGGCGCGAAGACCTCGCCAACGCCGAACTTGAGCTGCAGCTGCAGGCCCAGGCGCTGGACGTTTCCTTGCCCGGACGCCAACGCGGCGCTGGCGGCCTGCATCCCGTGAGCCGCGCCATCGAGCGCATCGAATCGATCTTTTCTTCGATGGGTTTCGACGTCGCCGACGGACCGGAGATCGAAACCGACTGGATGAGCTTCACGGCGCTGAACAATCCCGAGAACCACCCGGCGCGGTCGATGCAGGACACCTTCTACGTCGACATCAAAGATGCCCAGGGCCACTGGCTCAACTTGCGCCCGCACACCAGCCCGATGCAGGTGCGCTATGCCCGCGCGCATGCCCAAAAGTACGCTGGCCTCTTGGCGCAGGGCCTGCCGATGCCGGAGATCCGTGTCATCGCGCCCGGCCGCACCTACCGCGTCGACAGCGACGCGACCCACTCGCCGATGTTTCACCAGTGCGAAGGCCTGTGGATCGGCGAGAACATCAGCTTCAAGGACCTGAAGGTCGTCTTCACCGACTTCCTGCGCCGCTTCTTCGAAGACGATGGGCTCGAGACCCGTTTCCGGCCGAGCTATTTTCCGTTCACCGAGCCGAGCGCCGAGATCGACATGATGTTCAGCACCGGCGCGCTCAAAGGCCAATGGCTCGAGCTTGCCGGCTCGGGCCAGGTGCACCCGAACGTGGTGCGCAACTACGGCCTCGACCCCGAGCGCCATATCGGTTTTGCGTTCGGCATGGGCCCCGATCGGCTGGCGATGCTGCGTTATGGCGTGCCTGACCTGCGCCTGTTTTTTGAAGGTGACCTGCGCTTCCTGGCGCAGTTCCGCTGACCGCTTTTTTAGAGACGTCGATGCAATTCCCAGAAAGCTGGCTGCGCGAGTTTTGCGATCCGCCCCTGTCCACCGCGGCACTGGCCGAGCTCCTGACCATGTCGGGCATGGAGGTCGAAGAGACTCGTCCGGTGGCGCCGCCGTTTACGAAGGTTGTGGTCGGTGAAATCGTCGCCGCCGAGCCGCATCCCAACGCCGACAAGCTGCGTGTCTGCATGGTCGACGCCGGCGCACATTCTCCCGACGGCCCGCTGCAAGTTGTCTGCGGCGCCCCCAACGCGCGGGTCGGCATCCGCGTGCCGC
>JANOKR010000318.1:0-14792 GCA_031419315.1 Betaproteobacteria bacterium | reverse complement strand
GCCCGGCTTCGCGTCGGCGTTGCGCTTCACGCGCGCCGGGTGCACCAGGCCGAGGGCGACCAGGCCGTAGATCGCCTCGACCGAATCGATCGTGTGCCCGCCTGCGATCGGGATGCCCGCAGCGCGGCAGACATCGTTGCCACCGGCGAGGATCTTGCCGATGGTTTCGGTCGACAGCACATTGATCGGCATGCCGACCAGGGCCAGCGCCATGATCGGTGTGCCGCCCATCGCATAAACATCGCTGATCGCGTTGGTCGCTGCGATGCGGCCGAAGTCGTACGGGTCGTCGACGATCGGCATGAAGAAGTCGGTCGTCGCGATGATCGCCTGCTCGTCGTTGAGCTGGTACACGGCCGCGTCGTCTGCCGTTTCGATGCCGACCAGCAACTGCGGCGGCACCGGCATGCTGGTCGTGCCCTTGAGGATTTCGCTCAACACACCCGGGGCGATCTTGCAGCCACAGCCACCGCCGTGGGAGAGTGACGTCAATCGGGGTTCGGCCAATTTTTCGGGGGCGTTCATCGGGTCTTCTCCATCAGTTGACCGAGCAGCTGGCGCAGCGTCCGCTGCTCGTGTGCGGGCTCGAACAACGGCGCTCGAGCCTCGCATTGCCTACGCAGTGCCGGCAGCATAGCCGGATCATCGCGGGCGCGTTGCAGCAGGGCCACCAGCGCGGCAGCATCACCCGGCGCGAAGTAGCCGGCGTAGTCGAGCCCGAGCATGCCGACGTTGCCCGGGATGCGCGACGCGACTACCGGCGTGCCGCTACGCACCGCTTCCATCACGACATGCGCGCCGCCTTCGATGCGGCTGCAATGCACGAGCACATGGGCGCGCTGGATGCGTGCGCGGGTATCGCGGTGGCTGAGCGCACCGAGCCAGCGATAGTGGTTGTTGTCGCGCGGCTGCTCACGCATCAGGGCCTGCGCTTGCGCGCCCAGTTCGGCATCGAGCGGCGCGCCGATATGGTCGAGCAGGATGTCGTTGCGGCGGCTTAAGCCGCGCGCGGCGGCGAAATAAGTCGCCGGATCTTTTTCGTCGCGCAAATGGCCAACCATCAGCGCGCGCAGCCGGCGGCTTGTCTTTTCGTGCGGCTGCCATCCAGTGCAGCTTTGAAAACAGACCACCGTCTTTTTTCGTTGCTCGGCGGGCACATCCAGCGGCGCGAGTTCGTGCAGCACGAGCAGCCGGTCGGCGACCGCCAGTGAGGCTTGAGCGGCGGTGTCGCTCAGGATGTCGCGGTAGAGGTCGGTGCCGGTGAGCACCACCACCAGCGGCCGCTGCACCAGCTGCGTCGACCAGTCGGCGATCGACGTGGCTGAGCGCCGCGCGTGCAAGGCAATCATCGCGTCGAAGGGCTGACCCGCCCAGTGCGCAACGACGCTGACGCGATAATCAACCGCCAACATCCGCGCCCAGCGCGAAGCGGTCTGCCAGTTGCCGTTGTTCGCTGCGGCGAGCGCGGGTGTCACGATGCACAGGCTGGGCTTTTTTTTGATCGACATGTTCGCTGCCGAATCAACCCCGAACAACGCCAACGCTGTCGCTGACGCCAACACCAGCGCCGGAGCCGCCCGCTGCGCCGCCCGAGATGGTGTCCGCCACGCCGGGCCGGGCGCGCTTGAAGCCGCGCTGCACGATGCCCGCCGCCAACTGCTGGGCATCTACGCAGCTTACGCAGCCCAGTTGCCGAGTGGGCAAGCCGTGCCGTATGCGCTTGAGCTGAACCTGCCGCTGTGGGAGCTGGGCCATATCGGCTGGTTTGAAGAGTATTGGATCGCGCGCAACCCGCAGCGCCTGCGTGGCAGCGCTGCCGACCCCGCGGTGCAGCGTGCTGCGCCGCTGCGCCGCGACGCCGACCGGCTGTACGACTCGACGAAGGTGGCGCATGCCAGCCGCTGGCATCTCGACCTGCCGGACGCCGCCCGCACGCAGCGCGACCTGGACCAGATCCGCGTGCGCACGCTGACCCTGCTGCGCCGGTCGCCTGGCGACGACGATGCGCTGTACTTCTATCGCCTCGTGCTGCTGCACGAGCTGATGCACATCGACGCCGCGGTCTACATGGCGCAGCATCTGGCGATCGACTTGCGCGCGGTCATCGCTCACGCCGAACCTGCGCCCGTGCCAGCGGCGGCCAGCGGCGAAGTCGCGCTGGCCGGCGGCAGCGTCGTGCTCGGCAGCGGCGTCGAGGGGTTTGCATTCGACAACGAACTCGGTGCCCATGAAGTCCATGTTGCGCCGTTTGTGATCGACCTTGCGCCGGTGACCTGGCAGAGGTTCGTGCCGTTCATCAAGGCCGGTGGCTACGAAGATCGGCAATGGTGGAGCACCGAAGGCTGGGCCTGGCGGCAGCGCTGCAGCGAAGGCCGGCCGCGGTATTTGTCCCGCGTCTACCGCAGCCCCGACAACAACGACGCACTCGATCAGGATGGCCCTTGGCAACGCGCCTGTTTTGGCCAATCGACCCTGCTCGACCCACAACAACCCGCCGTCAACCTGAGCCAGCACGAGGCGCAGGCCTGGTGCAACTGGGCCGGGCGTCGGCTGCCGACCGAGGCCGAGTGGGAATACGCCGCCAGCGCCGCCAGCGCGGCGACCGCCAGCACGACGGACCCCTTGGCCACTGACAAAACCGGCTTCGATTGGGGTCAGGTCTGGGAGTGGACGGCGAGCGCGTTCACGCCCTACCCCGGTTTCACGTCGCATCCTTACCGCGACTATTCGCAGCCCTGGTTCGACGGCCGGCCGGTCTTGCGCGGCGCTGCATTTGCGACCCCGATGCGGTTCAAACATCGTTGTTATCGCAACTTTTTCGAGGCCGGGCGCAACGACATCTTCGCCGGCTTTCGCAGTTGCGCGGCGTGACGCGAGTATCAAGACGCACCGGCCAGCATCACCGCAAACCAGCCCTGTTCGTCGGTCCAGCTGCGCACGTCGTTGAAGCCGGCATCGCGCAACAGCGCTTCGAAATCGCCGCGGCTGTATTTGTACGAGTTTTCGGTATGGATGCGCTGGCCGGCCGCAAAACGCTGCTCGCCGCCGGGCCAACGGACATCGGCGTCCACCCGCGCTTCAAGATGCATCTCGATGCGTGACAGCACGTTGTTGAACAGCGCCACATGCCGCCACTGGCGGATATCAAAATCCGACTGCAGCAGCGCATTGACGTGGTACAGCAGGTTCAGGTTGAACGCCGCGGTGACCCCGAGCGCATCGTCGTACGCGGCTTCAAGCAGCGGTGCCGGTTTGACCATGTCGACGCCAATCAGCAACTGCCCGCCCTGCGCTGCCGCACGCGCCTGGCGCAAAAAAACCAGAGCCTGGTCGGGCGTGAAATTGCCGATGCTCGAGCCGGGGTAAAACACCGTGCGCGGGCCGGCGCCGGCCTGCGCTGGCAAGTCCAGGCTGGCTGAGAAATCCATGCCCACACCGAGCATGTCCATCTGCGGATGTTCGCGCTGCAGGCAGGCCAGCGATTCGCGCAAAAACTCCACCGAGATATCGACCGCGACATAGCGGCTCGGCCGCAGCGTCGCAAACAGCCGCCCGGCTTTGACGCAGTTGCCCGCGCCAAGATCCACCAGCGTCTGGCCAGCGCCGACATGGCGCGCGATATCGGCGCCCTGCTCGGCCAGGATCCGGGCTTCGGTGCGTGTCGGGTAGTACTCGCGCAACTCGGTGATCGCGTCGAACAGGCGCGAGCCGAGTGGGTCGTAGAGGAACTTCGGTGACACTGCCGGCGGCGTGGCGCTCAGGCCCGCGGCCAATTCGTCGCGCAGCGCCTGGTGCTGGTCGTGATGGAGCTGGATGAAGGCCGGGGTTTTCATCGACGAAGGGGGCAGCAGGTCAAGCGACGGCTAGCGGGTCAAGGTCAGGGTCAAAATCATTCGATTCACTTTATCACCGGCCCGCTGCAAGGTACGCGCGTTTGCGCTGTAATCCCGGCTCGGTCGGCGACGACCTGAGCTTCTTACATCGCTGCTTGCGCCCGACCCCACCCGACCGGAGAACACCATGCTCGACCTTTCACCCTCACGCACTTTCAAGGCCCTGATGAGCGCCCCCGTACCCGCCGCTTCGCGTCGGGCCCCCCGAGGGGGGCAAGGAAACTCGGGAGCGGCCCGTCGTGTCCTTGCGAGCTGCGCGCTGATTGCCTTTGCTGCGGCGGCGCACGCCCAAGCGGTGCTGCGTGTGACCACGATCCCCGAAGAAGCGGCCACCGAGCAGGTGCGCAAATTCACCCCGCTCGCGACTTATCTTGAAAAACAGCTCGGCATGAAGGTCGAGTTCACACCCGTCACCGATTACCCGGCCGCGGTGGAGTCGCTGGTCAACAAGAAGGTCGACGTCGTCTGGTTTGGTGGTTTCACGTATGTGCAGGCGAGCATCCGCTCGGGCGGCAAAATAGTGCCGATCGCGCAGCGCGAAGAAGACACCCGCTTCCAGTCGGTGTTCATCGCCAAGACCGATTCGGGCATCAAGAGCCTGGCCGACATGAAGGGCAAGCAGGTCTCGTTTGGCTCGCAGAGCAGCACCTCGGGCCACCTGATGCCGCGCAGCTTCTTGCTGCAAGCCAAGATCGACCCCGAGAAAGACTTCAAGCGCATCGCCTACTCGGGCGCCCATGACGCGACCATCGCTTCGGTGGTCAGCGGCAAGGTCGATGCGGCAGCGCTGGACATCACGGTGTGGAAAAAATTCGTCAGCGAGAACAAGGTCGACACCAAAGCGGTTGACGTCTTCTTCAGCACCCCGACCTATTTCAACTACAACTGGTCGGTGCATGCCGATATGCCCGCCGACCTGCGCAATCGCCTGCAAAAAGCGCTGCTGGCGCTGGACCCGGCCACGCCCGAGGGCCGTGAGATCCTACAGTTGAACCGGGCCACGCGTTATATCGCGACGACGCCTGACAACTACAAAGGTATCGAAGCCGCCGCGCGCAGCGCCGGCCTGCTCTGAAGCCGGCGTCAGCGCCTGATGCGATTGACACTTGACGTCGTGGTGGCGCGCCACCCAGCAGCGCGCCCCGGTGTCGCACCCGCACTGGGACCGCTCAGCCTGCGCATCAACGACGGCGAACAGGTGGCGGTCATCGGCCCATCGGGCGCCGGCAAGACGACGCTGCTGCAAGTGCTCGCGTGCGCGTTGCGACCAGCGCAAGGCCGGCTCGAACTCGATGGCATCGAGCCCTGGGCGCTGCCGCGCTCGGCACTTCAACGCCTGCGCGGCCGCCTGGTGCTGGCGCCGCAGGTGCCGCCGCTGCCACCACGCCAGCGTGTCGTGACCGCGGTGCTCGCCGCACGCCTGCCGGCGATGACGCTGGCCGCCAGTTTGCGGTCGCTGTTTTATCCGGTCGACATTCCGGCGGTCTACGCCGCGCTGGAACGCTTCGACCTCGCCGACAAACTTTTCGAGCGCGTCGACCGCCTCTCCGGCGGTGAACGCCAGCGCGTTGGCCTGGCGCGTGCGCTGCTCGCGCCGGCGCGGCTTTGGCTGGTCGACGAGCCGCTGTCGGCGCTTGATCCGACGCGTGCCAAGCAGGCCATCGCAACCCTGGTCGATGCCGCGCGTGAAGCTGGCTGCACGCTCGTCACCACGCTGCACCAGGTCGAGGTGGCGCTGGCACGCTTCCCGCGAATCGTCGGCCTGCGTGATGGGCAGATGGTCTTCGACTTGGCCGCAGCAAAGGTCAGCCTCGCCCACTTGAACGATCTCTACGCGCAGCACGAAGACGAATTGCACGGCGCGGCGCCGGCGCTGCCACCACTCGCCGAAGACGCCGCTGCGCCGGCGGTGATGCATTGCCGATGAACCGGCTGATGAGCACGAGGACACTGCACCTTGGCGCACCGCCGCGCGACCCGGCGTGGGCCGGGCGTGTCTTCTGGCTCGGCGCCGGCCTGGTGCTGCTGTGGCCGCTGTTCGTGGCCACCGAGTTCCGCCCCTGGGTACTGATAGCACCCACCAACCTGCGTGTCAGCGCGCAGTTTCTTGGCAGTTTTTTCCCGCTCGCGCATGACGCTGAGTTTTTGACGCTGGTGGTGCGCGAGACCTGGCGCACGGTGGCCATCGCCACCGCCGGCATCACGCTGGCGTTGCTGCTCGCGCTGCCGCTGACGCTGGTCGCCACCCGGGTGCTGTCGATCTCCGCTGTAGGCGGCCGCATGGCGCCATTGCCCGCGGCATTGCGGCAGGCCGCACGCTGGACGTTGATCGTGCTGCGCTCGATCCCCGAACTGGTCTGGGCGCTGGTCTTTGTGCGTGTGGTCGGCCTCGGGCCGACCGCCGGCGTGCTGGCGATTGCGCTGACCTACGGCGGCATGCTCGGCAAGGTCTACGCCGAGATCCTGGAGTCCAGCGACACCCACAGCTCGACGACCTTGCTGCGCAACGGCAGCGGCCGCCTGCAGGCGTTTTTTTACGGCCTGCTGCCACACAGCGCGGCAGAGTTGACGAGCTACACGGTCTACCGCTGGGAATGTGCGATCCGCTCGTCGGTGGTGCTCGGTTTTATCGGCGCCGGTGGGCTCGGCCAACAGCTCGACACATCGATGAAGATGTTCAACGGCGGCGAAGTGGCGACGATGTTGCTCGTCTTCATCGGCCTGGTGGCGCTGGCCGACCGGGTCAGCGCTGGCTTGCGCCGCGCGCTCGGCTGAGCGAAGTCCAGAGCCCATGAAACCCCAGGCCGCCAACCCGCCCTACCGGCTGCCGGCAAGGCTCTTCGACGCGCGCTGCAAAGCCTGCTGGATCACCGCCGGCGTCGGCCTGCTCGTGGCCTTGAGTTTCTGGTCGCTGAACCTGCAATGGGGCGAGTTTTTTTCGCTCGATGCGGCGCGCAGCATGGGCCGGTTTGTGGCCGAGTTTTTCCCGCCCGACCTGAGCGCGGCATTTACTCAAAAAGTGCTCGTCGGCGCTTGGGAAACCTTGGCCATGTCGGCGCTCGGCACGCTGCTGGCCGCAATCGGCGGGCTGGCGCTGGCGCTGCCGGCGAGCCGGCTGCATCTTGGCCAACGTGCCTGGGCGCGCGCGCCGACGAGGTTGATCCTGAACGCGCTGCGCGCGATTCCCGAACTGGTTTGGGCGGCCTTGCTGCTCATCAGTGCCGGGCTCGGGCCTTTTGCCGGCACCTTGGCATTGGCGCTGCACACCACCGGCGTGCTCGGCCGACTGTTCGCCGAGGCGATCGAAAACGCGCCCAGCGGCCCCGGTGATGCGCTGCGTGCGCAAGGTGTGCCGCATGGCCGCGTCTTTCTCTACGCGACCTTGCCGCAGGTGCTGCCGCAGTTGCTGAGCTACACGCTGTACCACTGGGAGAACAATATCCGCGCTGCTGCCGTGCTCGGGGTTGTGGGGGCCGGCGGCTTGGGCCAGTTGTTGTCGTTCCACATGGGGCTGTTCCAGATGGGCAAGACCTGCACCATCCTCGGCGCGATGTTGTTGCTGGTGGCGCTGGTCGATGCCTTGAGTTTTGCGAGTCGGCGCTGGATGACCAGGTAGCCGGCGATGAAACATGCCGGCCCCGCTGCGTTGGCACCACTCGAGCCGATGCTGCGGGTCTTGCGGCAACTGCCGATGCTGGTCGAGTCCGGCCTTGGCAACATCTCTGTCAAGGCGCGGCACAGCGAACTGAACCGGCGCCACATTTTGGAGCAATGACAATGGCCTTCAAATTCATCCTCCGGGCGTGGCTCCTGCCGCTGCTGGCGGCGCTTTCGGGCTGCGGCACGCCGATGGCCACGGTGCGCAATGCCGCAGGCGAGCCAGTGATGCTGCTCGGCCATGACCCGGTCGCCTACTTCACCCAGGGCCAGCCGCGCCGCGGCAAACCTGAGTTGAAAGTCAGCCTGCCCGAACGCACCTACTACTTCGAGAGCGCCGAACATCGGGCGCTTTTTCTTGCCAACCCGGGCAAATACGAGCCGCAATACGGCGCCTTCTGCGCCAGCGGCGCGGCATTTGCAATCAAGCTCGGCAGCGACCCGACAGCGTGGCAGATCGAAGGTGGCCGCCTGTTCATCTTTGGCGATGTGCTGGGCAAGACCGCCTGGCAGCTCGACCCCGCCTGGAACATCGCGCAAGCCGACAAACTCTGGCCCGAAATGCGCGACGCCGGCTGGCGCGGCCAGTCACTCAAGCGCTATGCGAGCAAGGTGTCGCACTACCAGACCGGCGCCCAGATCAAGGCCGAGTGGGAGCGCCGCAACCCCGGCAAGACCTGGCCGAGTTACGACCCCGGCGGCATGTTCAACAACCTGTTCTTCAAGCCGCCGGGATGGCGTGCCGCCGAAGGTTTTGGCCAACCGGCGCTGGGCTATCCGCAGTGAGCGTGCAGGCGCCCGGCGCCTTCTTTCAGTTTTTCTTCGCCGCCGCAGCCGCAACCGCCTTGGCCAGCTCGTCACCGCTCAGGTAGTGCGGCACCCGGAAGACCAGCCGCTTGCTGCGCTGGAAGAAGCTGTTGCTGCCCTCGACTTCTTCTTTCCAGTACTTGTCGGCGAGCGCCGTATTGGCCTTCACGTCGAGCGCAAAACCATCCCGAGAGCCGGCGCCGCCAAAGATGAACAGCCGGCCGTCGACCATGCGCCAGCTGTCGGCGTCGCCGCCCCAGGGGATGCCGTAGACGATGCCATTGGCGCAGTAGCCACCATAGGCCGGCAGGTACTTCTTCGGCTCCTTGTCAAACAGCGCCTTGTGCTCGGGGTTGGCGAATCGGAAGGTCACGCCTTCGTAGACCGACTTGATCTGCGGCGAGCCCGCTGCGTGCCGGCCCAGCGTCCAGTACGCGACGACATCGTGGCCCTTGAGCATGACACTGTCCTCGCCATCCATCGGCACCGCGTTGACCGGCTTCAAGACCGCCGAAGACGGGTTCTGGGCCTGCATGGCGCTGCACCCGACGAGCACGAGCAAGGTGGTTATCAACGCGGCGCGCTGCAGCGTGGTTCTGAAGTTCATGGTGCTTGTCCGGCAGTGATCCAGCCATGAGCGTAACCTGCCGCACCAAACCCTGCTGCCCAGGGATTTCGACGATGTAAGAAGACGCCGCGGCGGCACGACGGCGACGGTCCGGCGATCGGTCGATCGCTGCCCTATCGCCGGGCGATCAGCTGGGCTGGCATGATCGTCCACTGCGCCATCCACTGCCAGAAATCAATGACCACGTTGACCGTCAACCAGGCCTGGGCCATTCTGTCGGGAGCGATCTTCTTCGAGGTCGCCGGCACGACCTGCATGCGCTTGTCAGAAGGCTTCACGCGCCTGACGCCGTCGGTATTGATCTTCGTCTTCTACGCGATCTCTTTTGTGCTGAATACGCTGATCGTCAAGACGCTGGGTCTCAGCGTCGTCTACGCGGTGTGGTCGGGTGTTGGCACGGTGCTCACCGCGCTCATCGGTTATCTGTATTTCAAGGAGCCGGCAACGGCACTGAAGATGGTTAGCGCCGGCCTGATCGTGATCGGCGTGTTCGGGCTGCATTCGGCGTCGCGAAGCGCGGCCTGACCGCGCCGGGCCGGCCTTGAATCACAACGACATCTCAATCGCGCGTTACCGCAGGCGGGCGGCGAGCTACGACGAGTCTGCCGCGTACACGATGCCACTGCGCCGCCGCGCAGTGGCATTGCTTGCGCTGAAGCCGGGTGATGTCGTTCTCGATGTCGGTGCCGGCACCGGATTGAGCTACGAGCTGCTGCTCCAAGGTGTCGGCCGGCAAGGCCGCGTGCTCGCCTTCGAGCAAAGCCCGGAGATGTTCGCGCAGGCTGAGGCGCGAGCCGCACGGGCCGGCTGGCCCAACCTCTGGCAGCGACATGCCGCTGGCGAGACGGTCGAGTTGCCAGAAGCCGCGGACGCGGTGCTCTTCAACTATGTGCACGACATCTCGCGCACCCCGGCGGCGGTGGCCAACATCTTGCGCCAGGTCAAACCCGGCGCACGCGTGGTCATGGCCGGGATGAAATTTTTCCCCTGGTGGACCGGGCCCCTGAACCTGCTGGCCTGGCTGAAAAACCGTCCCTACAACGCCAAGGCCGCCGATCTGTGGCGGCCTTGGGATCTTGTCCAGGCGCGGTGCGACGTCTTCCACCGCGCCAGCACCCAATGGGGCATGGGTTATATCGCCCATGGCCGGCTCGCGAAGGATGCCTGATGACCGCCGCGTCGCGCCACGAATCCGGCCCCGCCAACGATGCTGCGAAACGCGCATCGCAGTTGTCGGCGCGCTTCGCCGCAACGCGTGCGCACTCGCTGGCGCTGGCCGCGCCGCTGTCGCCGGCCGACTGTCAGGTGCAATCGATGCCCGATGCGAGCCCGGTGAAATGGCATCTCGCCCATGTCACCTGGTTTTTCGAAACCTTTGTGCTTGAGCGCTTCGAGCCCGGGTTTGTGGCCGACGAGCCGGCCTTCCGGATCCTCTTCAACAGCTACTACCACGGCGTCGGCGAGCAGCACCCGCGCGCCCAGCGCGGGCTCGTGACGCGGCCAGATCTCGACCGGGTCATCGCCTACCGCGCTGCAGTCGACGAGCGCATCGACACGCTGCTGCGGCTTGCTGGCACCGCGGCCGATAGCGCCCGATTCGACTGCATCGCGACCCTGGTCGAACTCGGCATCCAGCACGAACAGCAGCACCAGGAATTGATCGTCACCGACGTCAAGCACCTGCTGTCGCTGAACCCCCTCGCGCCGCCCTACCACCCGCAGTGGCCGCTGGCGGTGGTGGCCGCGGTGGCGCCAGGCTGGGTGCCGATCGACGGCGGGCTGATCAAGATCGGGCACCGTGACGGTGATGGCTTTGCCTTCGACAACGAGAGCCCGCGTCACCGCACCTGGCTGCGCCCCTACGCCTTGGCCAACCGCCTCGTGACCCACGGCGAATGGGCAGACTTTGTTGCCGATGGCGGTTATGCGGAGCCGCGCTGGTGGTTGTCGGCGGGCTGGGATTGGGTGCGCCAAAACCGCATCGAAGGGCCCCTTTACTGGCGCCGCGAAGGCAGCGACTGGAAGAGCTTCACGCTGCACGGCGAAGTACCGATCGACGCCCAGACACCGATCGTGCATGTCAGCCTGTACGAGGCCCACGCTTACGCCCAGTGGCGGTCATCGCAGCACGGCAGCGCGCTGCGCCTGCCGACCGAAGGCGAGTGGGAATATGCCGCTGCACAAACCGCGGCCGCAGCGCTGGCGCAAGGCAACTTTGTCGAGTCCGGCGCCTTGCATCCAATGCCGGTGGCGCGTGCCGGCGACGGGTTGATGCGGTTGTGGGGTGACGTCTGGGAGTGGACGACTTCGGCCTACCAGCCCCATCCGGGGTTTAAACCCTGGGCCGGCGCGGTCGGCGAGTACAACGGCAAATTCATGATCAACCAGTACGTGCTGCGAGGCGGCTCCTGCGCCACACCACCTGATTATGTTCGCGCAAGCTACCGCAACTTCTTCCCGGCCGATACACGCTGGCAGTTCAGCGGCGTACGGCTGGCCCGCGATCGCGATTGATCACCTGCGCATGCCGCGCAAAAGGCGCCACTCTCTGACGCCGGCGATGCCACGTTGGACGAATGCGCGTCAGGCGCGATGCAGCGCACGCAGTGCCGGTTCGCGCTCCATCGTCTGCCGATACCCGGCGCTGATGGCGCGCTCGCGAAACTCGCGTGACAGGCTCACCCAGTAGCCAAAATCGGGCTTGAGCACGAGGTCGGCGATGCCGGTATCGACGTCGATGAGCGTCTGCTTTTTCAAGTCGCTGGCGAGGTAGCGCTCGGCACCCGGCGGTGCGCGATCGACATGGGCGCTGGCGTCAACTGCGAGCACGACGCGGGCGCCGAGCGCGCGCGCCAAGCGGACCGGCAGCGGGGCATGCCAGTCGGCATCGACATACTGCTCGCCGCGGATGCGCACCGGCGCAAACTGGCCCTCGATCGCCGCCGAAGCCTGCACCGCCAGGCCGGCATCGCCGGTATTGAAGGCCACGATGCGGCCGTCGCGACGCCGAGCCGCAATGCAGGCCATCGCGATCGGCATCTGCTCCAGGCGCCGCACGCGTGAATGCAGACGCACCAGCTCGGCCAGCGGCGCAGCGCTGAAACGTTCGTCGCTGCCCAGCGCCACGCGCGCCAGCGCCAGCGGCTGCAGGCCCAGCGCAAGGGTTTCGATCGATTGCGCTGAAAGGCCGGACGCGCGCAGGCAGCCGACCAGCGCGCCGGCCGACGCGCCGACGATGAGGTCGGGCTGCAAGCGCAACTCTTCGAGCGCGCGCATCACCCCCACATGCACAAAACCACGCGGGCCGCCCGAGCCCAGGACCCATGCGATCCGCACCGGCCGGTTGATCGGCATCTCGGCTGGCGCGTCTTCGGCGTTGTGATCTGCATCTCCGGCGAAGGTGCAGCCGCTGCTCAGGCCGGCAACGGCCGCGATGCCGGCTGCCGCGCCGAGCCAGTCCCGACGACGCAGCGGATCAGTCACTGCCGCTGACGGGCGCGAGTTCAGCCGCCGCGCGCCAGGGCAGGCCGGTATGGGCCGGTGTTTGTCGCTGAACCTCGTTTTCGCGCCGATAAGGTGCCGGCCAGCCGAGGATGTCTGAGGCGATCTCGCAGCGGCGGTGCAGGTCGCCGGCATCCCGGCCGCCCAGGTGCACGATGCCGTAGCGGTGGCTGCCGAGCCATTTGAAATCACGGGCCAGCGAGTGGCCGGCCTTGGGGTAGGCAAACAACATGGCGTCCGGGAATTCAAGCGCCAGCTTCTTGCGCTGGCTCGCCGAGGGCGGCGGCCGCAGTTGCTGTACATCAAAAGCACGGTAAACGAGGCTCGCCGCAGCGCCGGCGGTTGGCGCCTGCCGCGGCAAATCCTGCGGGTCGGCGCCCGTGGCCAGCGCGATCGCGATGCGGTGTGCATCGATGCCTTGCACGCGCCGGTAAAGGTCGCTGAGCTGCGACGCCAGGCGCGGGTTGAATTCGATCACCGACAGCCGCCCGGTCAGCGGATCGTGGAAAAACTCCATGTTGAACAGGCCATGCTCGAAGCCGATCGCGCCGAGAAAACGCCGTGCGATATCGGCGGCCCGCGTCGCCACGGCGGCGTCGATCCGGCTGGGCAGCTCGAAACGCATGAAAGCCTGGGTGCCGGGATACATGACGGCGCGAACGACGCCCAGTACCTGCATCTGACCGCGGTGCATATAGGCATCGAGATTGAACTGCGGCGCCTGCACGGGCTGTTCGAGCATCATGCGGTGGGCGCTGCCGGCCTGCGGCAGCCGCGCCCTTGCGATCCGCTCGAAAGGCTCAACGAGGCGCTTGATGACCCAGAGCTCGCGCCGACCAAACCGTGTATGCGCGTGCAGTTCGGCACCATCGCGCACTTCTCGCGCGAGCACCGAAAAAGCGGCCTTCACCGGTTTGACGTAGCTTGGATATGGCAGGCCGTCAGGGATCGGGCCGCCGTATTCGGCATCGAGCGCCGAAAAGGGAAGGTTCGCTTCAGGGCAGACTTTTTGCAACACCTGCCGCGCGTAGAGTTTGTGCTGGCAGGCGATCACGGCTTCTGGCGATGTGCCAGGCAGGCCGGCGCGCTCGGCAACCAGCGCCGCCGCGAGAGCGCCAAACTGCTCGTGGTGCGAGATCACGCCCGCCCAGCCGAGCCGACGCGCGCGACGCGCCTGGGCGTCGGCAAACCGATCGAGGTCAAAGCCCACCAGACGCGCGTTGCTCGGGAACGAAAAGAGGTCGAAGCCGGCTTCGTCGAAATTGTAGTCGGGCGCCATCGACTGCTTGGCAATCGCGTCCCAATCATAGGCAAACAGCGAGCCGATGCGCGGGCGGGCTGCGCTCAAAACGCGCCCCTCGGCCGCTGCCGCCAGCTGGTGCAGGCGGGGTTAGTCGACCCGGGGTCTGGGGCAGCGGTCAGGGTGCGCATCAAGAGCCATTGTGACGGAGACTTGGCCGTGATGTCGGAGCGGGCCGGCCTGTCCTTACAGCGCCAGCCAGCATTGCCGCACGCTGCCCAAACGCCGCGCCGGCACACGGGCCGGTGCCGGCGGCGATGCGCCCGTCTCAGCGCTGCGCGATCGGCTTGATCGAGCGCGACGTCGCACCAGCGTAGAGCTGGCGCGGGCGGCCGATCTTGTACTCGGGGTCGCCAATCATCTCGTTGAGCTGGGCAATCCAGCCGACCGTGCGCGCCAGCGCAAAGATCGCCGTGAACAGGCTCACCGGGACACCAATCGCGCGCTGCACGATGCCACTGTAAAAGTCGACGTTCGGGTACAGCTTGCGGGCGACAAAATATTCGTCCTCAAGCGCGATTTTCTCCAGCGCCATCGCCAACTTGAACAGCGGGTCGTCGTGCAGGCCGAGTGCATTCAGCACCTCGTGGCAGGTTTCGCGCATCAGCTTGGCGCGCGGGTCATAGTTCTTGTAGACCCGGTGGCCAAAGCCCATCAGCTTGACGTTTGAATTTTTGTCCTTCACCCGGCGGATGAACTCGCCGATCTTCTCGACGCCGCCATTGCGCTGGATCTCCTCGAGCATGTTCAGCGCGGCTTCGTTGGCACCGCCATGCGCCGGGCCCCAGAGGCAGGCGACGCCGGCAGCGATCGCCGCAAACGGGTTGGTGCCCGAGCTGCCACACAAGCGCACGGTGGAGGTGCTGGCGTTCTGCTCGTGGTCGGCGTGCAGGATGAAGATGCGGTCCATCGCGCGCACCAGCACATCGTTGGTTTCGTAATGTTCGCAGGGCGTGGCGAACATCATGCGCATGAAATTGGCCGAATACGAGAGGTCGTTTTTCGG